>CAZOEH010000149.1:0-7233 GCA_964578785.1 uncultured Desulfonema sp.
TACGGCTGATCTGCTGTTGAGATGTTCCCACCAGATTTGCCAGTTCTTTTTGAGACAACCCGCATTCCTTTCTTAAAACAGAAAGCTGCACGGCAACATCCCAGTCATCACCCGCCTTTTTAAAACGCGCTGCAAAATCCGGATCTTTCATCTGCTCTACAAGATATGCGTTAAAATTTGTTTTCTGTTTCATAATTGTAAATGGAGAAGACGGTTTGATCGTATTTAATAATTTCATGCCGGATCGCGAAACAAAACTCATCAAACAGGCAGCCTGACAACAAATTTAGCGCCGCCCGGCTCTGCGCTTTCAAGTGTGATACTCCCTTTATGCTTTGCTATAATCTCGTGGCACATATAAAGCCCGAGGCCTGTTCCCTTTCCGACATCCTTTGTCGTATAAAATGGCTTGAAAATATCCCGGCGGATTGATTCCGATATGCCCGGCCCGTTATCAGCGCATTCAAATACAACCTGGTTTTGCATTTCATCAAAATGAGTCGAAATAATAATCTTTCCGCTATTTGAATCAACCGCCTGAAAAGCGTTTAATATTATATTGAGAGCGACCTGCCCCAGATTGGCAAAATTACCCTTGATATCGGGAAGGTTGCCATCATAATTTTCTGTGATGGCGACTTTGCTGTTTTTTAATTTGTTCGAAAGGATTTTTAACGCATCCTTTATTACAAGGTTCATGCCGACCTTCTCAAAATATGTGTGGCTTTGCCTTGAAAGCCCGAGAAGACTTGCTACAACACCCTTTGCTGATAACCTTGTAACGCGATAAGTCAGTGGCAGAAACATTTGCCACCGATGGCATGAACTGTTTATTGATGTTGATGCCCAAAAGCCGTGTAACCGCCAAATCCTTATTCCGCACATCAACCAGTTGGATATAGTCGCCAAGCCGTTTGTAATGGGATTTCATAACTCATTCCCCTGTTCCAACTGAAGTCTGATGAGTTCTTTTTCGCGTTCGATTTCAGCGGCGAGTTCTTCTTCGGTCGGGAGGTAGAGTTTGTATTTTGAGGCGAAAATCTGCTCATTTCCCTTGAGGATTGAATAGCGGGCGATGTCCTGATCAGTCGCTGAGCAGAGCACGATGCCGAGGGTCGGGTTATCGTTATTGTTTTTTATCGTCTCATCGAACAGACGCACATACATATCCATCTGCCCCACATCCTGATGAGTGATGCGGCTGGTTTTCAGGTCAATCAGCACAAAGCATTTGAGGATATAGTTGTAAAACACCAGATCGATGAAGTAGTCTCTGGCATCGGTGCGGATCAGTTTCTGTCTTTCTACAAAGGCGTAGCCTTTACCCAGTTCCAGAAGAAAATGCTGAAGATTCGTAATAATCGCTTTTTCAATTTCCGATTCGGTATAAGCAAGGTTTCCGGGAAGATTAAGAAATTCAAGCACACTGGGATTTTTGATAAACTCATATTTATCACGCTGAAATTCAGCCGTTTTTTTCTTCATTTCGTCAATGACAGGTTCTTTTATTTGGGACGCAAGCAGCCGCTCGTAGTACTGAGAAGCGATATTTCTCTCAAGGGTGCGGGTCGCCCAGCTATTTTCCGCCGTTTCTCTGATATAGTAGCTCCGTGCCTTGGGGTTGGAAACCCGTAAGAGATGCCTGATATGTGTCCAGCTCAGACGGGTAAAAACATATGTTAATACTTGCCTGTCAATATCCTGAAAACGAGCATTATTGACAATTTGCAAAACGGGACTCACTGCGTCCCGTTTCTGTGGGTCGCTCTCCGGCAGGGAAATGAATTCGGGACTCTCTGCGTCCCGAATTGCAAAAGTAAGATAAAATTGCCGGATTTTTCTGATTTCCCGCTCATCAAATCCTTTTCCAAATTCTTCTGTCAGTTCCTTGGAAAGGGATGCGATAATCTGCTTCCCATATTCTGCACGTTCCTGCCCGCCCTGTTCATCTATCACAATTCTCCGGCCAATTAACCAGTATGCCTGAACCATTGCGCTGTTTACAGCTGTGTATGCCTGCTGTTTCGCCTGGTGAATGATTTTTTTTACATCTTCCACCAGCGTCGTTGCGGCTGATTTCATAGCCTGATTGTCCTTGGAGTCAGATTTCATAGCCCAGTCCCTTGAATGCCTTCCTTAGTTCCAACTGAGACTCAGCCTCTTCGACAAGAATGGCATTAAAGATCTGCTGGATGCGCTTCATCTCTTTGTCAAAATCAATCCCGCTGTCGCGGTCAACAAATTCAATATACTTGCTGGGAACAAGCGAAAAGTCATTGGCCTTGATTTCGTCCGCAGTGGCGGCATAGCAATATTCAGGAATATTCTTGTAACTCTTGTCGCAATCAACCTGCTGCCAGTTGTGGAGGTTTAATGCAACTTTCCCGATGTCTTCGGGCATGAGGTGGATAAACATCTTTTCATACTCCGAACCCCAACGCCGCAGATTAACAAACAGGATCTCTCCGCTCCGGTCGCGGTAATTCTTGGTGACACCATTCAATTTAGCGGTGCGCACCTTTTTGTTCTTGTTGAGAATCCATAGTGTTACGCTGATATCGGTGGTGTAGAACATATTTCGCGGCAGAACGATGATGGCTTCGACCAGGTCATTCTCGATACTCTTGGCATTCTTCTTAACCGCTTGTATTTTTGCCATAACCAGCCTTTTCAACTTGATTGTAAATCCTCTGTCTCCGCAACGGCATCTTGAGGGCTAACAGAAAAATCAGTACCCCCTTAAATTTCATTATATAAAATATCCGATAGCAGGATTACGCACCGATTTTGATGTATCGACATATTACATATCAAACAGGCAGCCTGACAACAAATTTTGCGCCGCCCGACTCGGAGTTTTCAAGGGATATGCTTCCTTTATGCTTTGCTATAATCTCGTGGCACATATAAAGCCCGAGGCCTGTTCCCTTTCCGACATCCTTTGTCGTATAAAATGGCTTGAAAATATCCCGGCGGATTGATTCCGATATGCCCGGCCCGTTATCAGCGCATTCAAATACAACCTGGTTTTGCATTTCATCAAAATGAGTCGAAATAATAATCTTTCCGCTATTTGAATCAACCGCCTGAAAAGCGTTTAATATTATATTGAGAGCAACCTGCCCAAGATTGGCAAAATTACCCTTGATATCGGGAAGGTTGCTATCATAATTTTCCGTGATGGCGACTTTGCTGTTTTTTAATTTGTTCGAAAGGATTCTTAACGCATCTTTTATTACAAGGTTCATGTCGACTTTCTCAAAATACGTGCGGCTTTGCCTCGAAAGACCGAGAAGGCTCGCGACAACCCCTTTTGCCCTTCCAAGCTCCTTTTCAGCAAACTCAAGATCCGAAATCAATTCCCGGAGATTCGCATTTTCATTGCCCGGTTTCTTAAGCTCTTCTATTGCCGACTGCACAAGACTTGTGCTGCTTGAAAGAGGATTATTCAGTTCGTGCGCAACTCCCGCCACAAGCTGGCCGATAGAGGCGAGGCTTTCTGATCTTACAAGCTGTTCCTGCGCTTTTTCTTTTTCGCCAAGCGCGTTTTTCAAATCCAGCGTTCTTTGTTCAACCTTTTCTTCAAGACTCCTGTTCAGCTCGTCAATAACCCTGTACGAACGTGTGTTCTGAACGGCGAGAGCGCTCTGCATCGAGAGAGTTTCAAGCAGGTCAAGGTCTTCCGGGGTATAAAGGTTTCCGGACAGTTTTTCTCCGAGAATGATAAACCCGTTCAGTGAATCCTCGAAAATCATCGGCAAGGCTATTTCCGCATGTAATGAATCCATTACCGAAAGCACTTTTTGTATCTCGGTATCATCCGAACTCTCCATCAGGTTTTTTCTGATAAGGGGCCTGCGGCACCTTTCCATCAGCATTATAAAAGGCGATTCCCCTGAAATGAGCGATTCATCGCCGGTATATATATGACTTCCTTTTGCAGAGCAGATGGCGAAACCCGTACCTGCCTTCTCATGCTGATAAAGATTTTCAAGATAAAGAGCGCAGTTGTCTACCTGTATGGCGTTTGTGACCGTTTCCGTGAGCAATCTTCCAATCTCTCTGAAATCAAGCACTGAGACTATCGTTCTGCTGACCTGTTTTATTGTCTTCTGATAGTCATACCTGCCTCTGAAAAAAAGCCTGTCCACTATCTTCTGTATCTGCGTCTTCAGCGGCCCGAAAACAAAGGTGATCATCAGGAAAAAGATTAAAGGGAAATATGGGAAATAATAATCCTTGAAGACCTTGTGCGCCAGCATGACTACAAGAGCATAAAAGCCGGTAAGAAATGCGGTAAGCAGCGAATAAACGAGGCTTTTCTTTATAAGAATCCCCATATCCAGAAGATCATGCCTGAAAAGTCCAACCGCAAAAACAATAAGGGGGATAAAGCTGAAGTTACCGGGCGGATATACGGGATAACCCTGTATGGGCAAAATATTCAAACCGTTCATAAGTCCCATGAACCCGAACCCGGCAAAAACATATTTCAGCTTGTTTTTTCTTATGCTGCTTTTTTCAATTCGGATTGCATTATAGAGCAGTATAAGAACATATATAGTTATGAAAAGACTCCCGAGTCCGAATAAGGGATACAGCTTTCCGGCTCTTGCAAAATAACCGAAATAATATCTTTGCATCGATTCGATATATAACGGTGTGGGAGTCAGCCACATCAGGGCAAAAGCGCAGATATACGCAAAACTCGTAAGCCATTTCCGATCGTTTATATTAAGATACGCGTGAAAAAAGTGAACATAAACGGGAAACAGGTATATTATTATAAAATGATCGGCGCGGCTTATAAAAAGGGCGGTAGTGTCGGATTTGACATTTAAAACGAGGAATATATCAATATAGAGAAATGATCCGAGAAGGCAGAGAATGAAGAAAAGAATATTGACCTCTGTTTTCCTGCCCCGCATGAGAGTCAATACGGCCAGCCCGAGAAAACAGCATAAAGTCAATAAAGGTGGAATGCTGTAAGGATTTATCATCTGCTTTGAAGCATTTCACGCGCATGGGCGATAGTTGCACGGGTTATCTCTTCACCGCCCAGCATTCTTGCTATTTCTTCTATCCGTTCATTTTCATTTAATATGGTTATGGCGGTTTTTGTTCTTCCGCCGGATATTTTTTTCGAAATCCTGAAATGATGATCTCCAAATTTCGCAATCTGCGGAAGATGAGTGATGCAGATTATCTGGTGATGGCGGGATAACGACGCCATTTTTCTTCCGACGACCTCGGCAACGCCGCCCCCGATCCCTGCGTCAACCTCGTCAAAAACGATGGTCTCAACCGATTCGGTTCCCGCAATGAGAGCCTTTAATGCGAGTATAACCCTTGAAAGTTCACCTCCGGAAGCTATGGCGGAGAGGGGTTTCAGCGACTCTCCCACATTTGGCGCGATCAGAAACAGGGCTCTGTCGATGCCGGTTTCATTAATTACGCTCCCGTCAGTCGAAAAATAATCAGTGTCATCGGATGCCTGCTGGGTTTGCATGGATACTTCAAATTTTGTGCGGGGCATTTTGAGTGTTGAAAGCTCTTTCTCTACCTTTAAAGCAAAAATCTTTGCGCTTTCTTTCCGTTTTTCAGAAAGCGTTGTTGCGCATAAAGAAAGTTCTTTATACAGCAGTCCGAGTTTCTTTTCAGTTTCATCAATTGTTTCGGAGAGATTTTCGATTCCGGAAAGCTCGGTACGTATCTCATCAAGCTGTTTAAATATTGAGAGGAGAGTTCCACCGTATTTACGCTTCAATTTGTTTAAAACATCTATGCGCGATTCAATCTCTTCAAGCGACTTTTCATCGGTTTCAATTTTTGCAAGATAAGCCCTGAGTGAGTTTGCAGTCTCTTCGATACTGTAGGATGCTTCGGCAACAGCTTCTTCTTTTGCGGAAAGCTCCGGATCCAGGCGGCTTGCCTTATTTAGATTCTTTCGGACCGCTCCAAGCCGCTCGGTTATAGATCCCTGAGCGCTGTAAAGCTCCCCGATGCTGCTGTTAACGGCATCAAAAAGGGCTTCTCTGTTTTTCAGCCTTGTTCTCTCCTGCTCAAGGAGCACATCCTCTTCAGGTTTAATTGCCGCATCGGTTATCTCTTTTTTCTGATAAGAAAGATATTCAATCTGTTCGTTGCGGCGGTCTTTTACAGCATTAAGCTCCTTCAGCTTTTTAACAAGAGGGATCATTTCATTGTAAAGCCCGGCCAGTTCATTACGCATCGGCATAAGGCCGGCAAACTGGTCGAGTATGATAAGGTGCTGCTCCTCCTTCAGCAGGCCCTGGTGAGCGTGCTGCCCTGAGATGCTGGCAAGGTTCTCTGTTATCGAGTCTAAAATCTGAATCGTGGAAAGCCTTCCGTTTATATATATCCTGTGCCGTTCGTTTTTTGAAATGATTCTTCTGATAAGAAGACCTTCGGAAGGGTCATATCCCTGCTCCCGCATAAGCCGTGCCGCTTTGCTTTCCGGCGCAATCTCAAAGAGCGCCTCAAGTTCTGCTGTTTCCGCTCCGGTCCTGACCATTGCAGCGGTTGCTCTGCTCCCAAGCAGAAGGTTTACCGCATTTATTATGATCGACTTGCCTGCGCCGGTCTCTCCGCTTAAAACGCAAAGGCCGTCTGAAAAGCGGATATTCAGATCGTCTATTATTGCAAAGTTTCTTATTGAAAGCTCTCGAAGCATAATCAAGCCAAGCCGAATTAAATGAATTTGTTCTGGTCGCGGGCACTGGTGTTGTTATTACACAACCATTTGTTTTTGTAAAGATAGATGATATGATTCGGGCGGAACTCCGGTCTATTTTCTCTTTGACTTTACATATCCCGTCACATAATATGTGGAACACCATGCCTTAAAGCAATTACAACAAAGGACTCTCCTGATGATAAAAAAAGTGGTTAAGATAAAAAATCTGAATGATAAAGACTTCATTTTAGATGATTTAAAATATTGGTTGAGCAAATCTCCTGAAGAAAGAGTTGCCGCTGTCGATTATCTGAGGAGACAATGTCATGGAAGTTCAGAAAGACTTCAAAGAGTTGTTAGAGTTGTTCAACGCTCATAAAGTTCAATATCTTATCGTGGGGGGTTATGCGCTTGCCTATCATGGCGCACCAAGATACACGGGTGATATAGACATATTCATCAAACCGGACACAGAAAATGCATGTCGAATTTTAAAAGCTCTTGATGAATTCGGCTTCGGGTCGGTTGATTTAAAG
>CAZOEH010000150.1:0-4152 GCA_964578785.1 uncultured Desulfonema sp.
ATCTCAAATCCGTTCACATATAACTTTTTACGGATCCATCAAATTTTTATTTAATCGCTTTATATAATTGGAGGACTAAATGCTTCTGGAAGGGAAAAACGCAATCGTAACAGGCGGGTCACAGGGAATCGGGACCGCTGCATCTCTGGAACTTGCCCGTGAAGGGGCAAATGTATGTGTCACTTACCGTAAACATGAAGCCGAAGCTCTGAAAGTCGTTGATGAGATTATGAATATGGGTCGTAAGGCTTTAGCCGTCAAGTGCGATATTTCGTCTTTTAACGATGCTGAACGGGTAGTAAAAGCAGCCCTTGCCGAATTCGGGAGAATCGATATCCTTGTAAACAATGCAGGCATGAATTGGGACGGTGTATCCTGGAAGATGACCGAGGAGCAGTGGGACAGGGTCATTGAGGTGAATCTGAAAGGATACTTCAATTTTACGCGTCATGTGGCGCCTCTTCTCAAGGACCAGAAATCCGGTAAAATAATCAATATTACCTCCATAAACGGGCTTCGCGGAAAGTTCGGGCAGACCAATTATTCAGCTTCCAAGGCAGGCATTATAGGATTTACCAAGGCTCTTGCAAAGGAGCTGGGCGCATTCAACGTCAACGTGAATGCCGTGGCGCCCGGTTTGATAGAAACCGCCATGCTCCGGGAATCGGATTCCCGCGACAAGATTGTGGATATGGCTTTGAATGAAATAGTTTTAAAGCGCGTGGGCCAGCCGGAAGATCTGGCAAATGTGGTTGTATTTCTGGCATCTGAAAAAGCGAGGCATATTACAGGAGAAGTTATAAAGGTTGACGGCGGACAATACATCTAGTTTCCATCCGGAAATGGCCCTTTTGTGTGATCTCCGTGTCAATCATCTGACGGCTTTGTAAAAAGTCATTCTGCTTAAACAATACCGAGAAGGCCGGCAATGTTTCCGTGAAAAACCTTTTCCTTCTCTTCCCGGTTGAAGCCGGCCTTATCAAGCAGTCTGTCAATGACGGCAAGTTCCTCCCTGTGGTCAAACCAGGGCCAGTCGGTGCCGAAGATAATATGTTCGGCACCGTGGATTTCAAGAAGCCGGAGAAAATCCTTTTCGGATAAAGTATGCGCGGCATTGGATGTGTCAAGAAACAGGTTTCCTGACGGCACGAGTTGTGTAAATATCTCTTCCGGGGGCGCGGTAAGCCCTCCCATGTGGGCAGCCACGAAATCAATTCCGGGGTAGCTCCTGACGATATCACCCAGCAGTCCGGGAGTAGTTGTATGCCGCTCCGGCGTCCCGAAAAATTCATGGGCAAGATAAAAAGTATCAAGTATGACAAAGGTTCTGCCGTTATTTTGAATATTCGCCGATTCTATGATTTTGAAGAGATCCTGTGTTTCCGTAGCCGACAGGGAAAAACCCTGGGAAAAGGAGCATAGTTTTATCGCCCGGACCCCATGCTGATGCAGCCTTGACAATTCATTCATGTTCTCCCCGTAAAAAGGATGCAGGGTGCCGGCGGTAAAAAGAAAATTCGTTCCTGCGGCGAATTCAATAAATGCGGTATTGATTTTTTTTACACTTGCAGCGTCTGCTGTAGGAAGGATCAGACATGCCTCTATGCCTGATGAAAGGCAGTCATCCCTGAGCGAAGTAATATTTGTCCTTCCGGCGGCAAATTCGGCATGCAGGTTGAGTTTTTCCACCATTGCGGATCTGGCGGAAACACCGGCGACAATCTTGCTGGAAAATATATGGGTATGGGAGTCGATAATCATTTTATAAATATATTCCGGTCACGGGTTTTTGGGGCGCGACTTTATGAAAACGGTCTTTACGAGTCAAGAAAATAAAACCGGTAAATGTCGGTTTTATTGATAAAAACAAGCCATTAATCCAGTTTCTTTTTGGCGAAACGTTCCAGCCCCATTTCCTCTCCAAAGGACTCAGCCAGTTTTTCAGCAAGAGAGGTCATTTCCCCTTCGCCATCAGTTTCCACCACAAGATGGTAATCATCGAGCAGTTTAAGCTTTCCATGCTGCCTGACGATTTCAATTACCTTCTTCACATCCACAGTGAACCATCCCTTCATCCGGGAGAGCAGCTCTTCACCTTTCAAAGGGCGCTCTATGACCAGATCAATACTGCGGAATTTTGCCTCCCATCCTATTACGGATGCTTTTTTCAGGACAGGCCGTACAGGATCATGCACTGCGGCGCACCTGAACCATAATAAAGCTCTTTCCATAATTTCCCCATAGTGTTAAGTTTAAATACATTCAGCTTTATTTAGTATTATACATTATTCCATCAACATATATTTTAAAAAAAGAAAGGCCAATATATGGATATTATAAGCGCCATGCAACAGAGAAAAAGCACCCGGGCTTACCTTGCCAAAGAGGTTTCCCGGCGCGATATAGAATATGTGCTATCATGCGCTGCACTTGCGCCTTCTGCCATCAATCTTCAGCCCTGGGAATTTATTGTTACTTATGGCGAGGAAAAAGAGAGGCTGGTGAGAAAGCTGCTCAAGGCGCGGCTGGAACGGCAGGTCAAATGCGGGCCCGGCACCGGCAGTCCTCTTCCTGAAAGAATCAGCCGGCGCGCGAAAGGGGCAATGGCCTTAATGGAACCGCACATAACTGCCGCCGGGCTGACTTTCGACCGGTTTATCGAAGAGGGAAGCTGTTCGTTTTATGGCGCTCCGGTGGCAATTATCGTTATCATCGACAAACTTTTCCCGGCGATTCGCTATCTTGATGTCGGGCTGGCGGTTTCATACCTGCTTCTGGCGGCGCAGGCAAAGTGCCTGGCAACATGCCCCATCGGTCTGATAGCCGCATACAATGATGATATCTCCCAGATGCTCAATATTTCCGAAGAGAAGAGCATACTGCTCGGAATTTCTCTCGGGTATGCAGACGAAAATTCCCCGGTAAACACTTTCCGTACCCTGAGGGAGGACTTAAAGGAGACAGTTACCTGGTATGAGTGATGGTGCAGAAGAGGATATTTATTTCTTCTCCCGGTTAGTTGGGAGAAAGGGGTTCAAGGATTCGAGGATTCAAGTGTTTATTCCATAATGATTTTATTATCGTAATATGAATCCTTTCTTCTTTCATAATCTAAAAAATATTCATAACAGCCATTTTATGTGTAATGGCTGATAAATAAATTCTTCTTTGAGAATACCTCTGTAATTTTTTTTGTTTATTGGATATATAAATAAAGTTGTTAACCAGTTATACAGCATTTAGTGAATTGAATATTCTAAGTGTTTAATGCTGATGCTTCACTTAGTGTTACTTGAACTCTCGAATCCTTGACCCCTTGAATCCTCATTGAATTACCAACTCTTTTGGAGATGATCCAATAATATTGGTTGATAATCTTAATAGCCTGTGTTATCGAGCAGCTTAAATTTGGTGTCCGGAGATGAGGTTGTATTTAGCTTTATATCAATATGTTAAAGTGATAAAAGTAAAGGAGGTCAGAATGCGAAAAGGAATTTTATTGGTACTGTGTTGCCTGGTGGCTGGTCTTTTCCTGGTCTCATGCGGATCTGAGCCGCCGAAAACAATCAAGATCGGGTTTAATATTCCGATGACGGGTGATATTCCGAAGGTAGGCGAGGGTTCAAAGTTTTCTGCTGAAATGTTAAAGGAACAGGTAAATGCCGCGGGCGGTATCAAGATCGGCGAAGTATCATATCCTCTTGAATTTATATATGTGGATAATGAAGCCAAGGCCGAATCAGCCACAGCGGGAGCCTTAAAACTTATAAACCAGGATGAGGTTCTTGGAATTATCGGACCTCAGTCAAGCAAACAGGCTATTCCAGCAGGTGAAATCTGTAATAATAACGGGACACCCATGATCTCCCCATGGTCCACTAATCCCAAAACAACCAAAGACCGTCCCTATGTATTCAGGGCCTGTTTCCTTGATCCTTTCCAGGGCCCTGTCGCCGCCAACTTAGCGACCGAAGAATTCAAGGCGAAAAAAGCAGCGGTTCTCTATGACATAGCAAGCGATTATCCCAAGGGGTTGGCTGAATTCTTCAAGGAAGCTTTCGAAAAGGTTCATGGACCGGGTTCGGTTGTGGCTTTCGAAACATTCACCACAAAAGACCGCGACTTTTCAGCCCAGCTTACAAAAATAGTTAA
>CAZOEH010000150.1:4162-7061 GCA_964578785.1 uncultured Desulfonema sp.
CGCAATATTATGATGAAGTTCCTCTGATAGTTAAACAAGCGCATGAGCTCGGCTGGAAAAAACCCATTATGGGAAGCGACAGCTGGGGTTCTGCGGAACTCATGAATCTTTGCGGTGATGACTGCAAGGGGCTCTTTTTCAGCACCCACTATGCCGCTGCCGGAGCACAGGGAGCCACAAAAGAATTTATCGACAAGTACAAGGAAAAATACGGATATGTGCCTGATGATGTCGGAGCCCTTACATGGGATGCCATACGCATCATGATCCAGGCCGTTCAAAATACGGGAGTTCCTTTAACTGGTGATATCAAGAAAAACCGCGATGCGATTAAAGATCAGCTTGCCAAGATCACGGATTTTGACGGTATAACAGGTAAGATGACATTTAATCCCGAAGGTGATCCGAGCAAGTGTGCTGTTGTTGTCAAGATCAGCAATGCGGGAGAATTCGAATTTTACAAATCGGTATGTCCATGATGCGGCTTCTTGTCTCAGCAGTGGTGATCTGAACCCTGAACCGGTTTATCCTGAAAGGGCGGGATTGTGGGATCCCGCCTTTTTAATTATTTTACATTGAGAGCTTTGCATAACTTTGGATCACAGGGGCTGACAGATGTGTGCGCTGACATGTTCTGACGGAATTATAGCAGCACCTTCGATTGCGGCGGTACTCCTCAGGCGGACATCCATTAGTTCCAGACAGCCCCGGGAGGAATATCCACGAAGACTTATATCGTCTCCACCTGTGTTATTCTGTCGACTATCCGGGGGCGTTGATACGTTACAATAAAATTTTCATGCAGAACGCATCAGCGCATACCCTGTAAGCCCCATATGCAAAGGCCTCACATCGGGGGCACATATAAATTGACACTCGAAATGTTTTTACAGAATTTTATAAACGCGCTTCAATGGGGAAGTTTTTATGCCCTCATAGCTCTCGGATATACCCTTGTTTACGGCGTACTTCTCTTAATAAATTTCGCCCATGGAGATATCTTCATGGTCGGAGCTTATATAGGCTTTTTTATTGCTTCTTTTTTCCTGGGCTCATACGCATTCCATCTTCCATTCGCATTATCCGGCAACGTCATCTTTGTGTTAACCGTAATCATTACCATGGTGCTTACATCCGGTGTCGGGGTTGCTATCGAAAGGGTGGCGTACAGGCCTTTGAGGAAAAAAGGAGCAGGGCGCCTTTATGTAGTCATCACCGCTCTGATGTGCGGGCTGGTACTTGAAAACGGGAACCTGGCTCTTCTGGGGGCAAGCAGGAAAAGCTTTCCGGAGTTGTTGCAAAATAGCATTTATACGATCGGTGGCGTTTCATTTACTAATGTCAAGATACTGGTGATAGTTACGACAATACTGGTTTTTCTGTTCCTCGAGGCGATTGTACGCAAAACGAAAATCGGAATGGCCATGCGCGCAATCTCTTATGACCGCGTGGCTGTTTTACTTATGGGAATTCCGCTCGATGTAGTTATAGTTTTTACATTTATTCTCGGCTCTTCCATGGCTGCTCTTGCCGGAATTCTTTTCGTTACCGCATATCCGGTTCTTGAACCTTACATGGGGGCCATGGTCGGCTGGAAGGCTTTTATTGCCGCAGTAGTAGGAGGTATAGGTGAAATACGCGGAGCATTTGTAGGCGGTTTTATTCTTTGTTTTATTGAGATTTATGTCGCGGCTGTATTTTCATCGACGTTGAGGGATCTTATAGCTTTTGCGGTACTTCTTTTGCTGCTGAGCCTGAAGCCGACGGGGATTTTCGGAGTAGCCAGGGCGCAGAAGATATAATCAGTAACCCGGGGGATGCTTTCTCCCAACCAGCATACATGTCCGAAGCAGGCGCAACGAGGCATGAGATTACCGGAGCCGGGAGTCAGGAGCCAGAATAACCCTGGCATTGTTTTTCTTCTGAATATTGCCCCCTGTATTCTCATCTAAACCGGGAGAAGTATCTTATTGATAAGAGATCAGTTTTTAATATGAAGCATTATTTATCGTTTATAATATACGGCATATTCTGTCTCGTTGTTATAGCAGGCGCCGGCAGCGGCATGATCGATACCTATCAGCAGATTATTATCATGTTTATAGGCATCAATATAATTCTTTGCAGCTCGCTTAACCTGATAAACGGCTACATGGGTGAATTCTCCTGCGGGCATGCCGGGTTCATGGCCGTAGGAGCATATGTTGCTTCAATTTTGAATGTTCTGCTTTTTACCTCCAGCCAGCTCTTCGGAGATCCTCTTCTATCTCCTGCTGCGGCAGTATTTCTCTTTCCGGTGACTCTGGTTGCCGGAGGTATAGCAGCTGCTCTTGCAGGGTTGCTGGTCGCAATTCCTTCGGTCAGGACAAGAGGAGATTATCTTGCGATAATTACTCTTGCAGTCAACTATATAGTAAAGAGCTCTATAGAAAATATTCAGGCGATAGGCGGGGCAAGGGGTTTTATGGGGATGGGGAAGGTCGTTGATTCCATGACCGGTGTACTGAACCTGCCCTGGGTCATGATATGGATTTTTGCTTTTACCGGTCTTTGCATATGGATTCTTAATAACTTTGTCAATTCAACTTACGGAAAGGGCGTAATTGCGGTAAGTGACGATGAAATAGCGGCCGAGATAATGAGCGTTGACACGAAACGCATGAAACTGGTCGCTTTTACACTCTCTTCAGGTATGGCCGGGATTGCGGGAGGCCTCTTTGCCCATGTACTGGGCTATATTAATCCGGGATCTTTTACCATAATGAAATCAACCGAGATAATGGTCATGGTATACCTCGGAGGGATGGGTTCATTAAGCGGGTCGGTCTTAAGTGCAGTAAGCTTTACACTGCTTATGGAAGTTCTCCGTCCCCTGCAGGTATATAAATGGGTTTTGATC
>CAZOEH010000151.1:0-6909 GCA_964578785.1 uncultured Desulfonema sp.
CGGATTCCTTATCAGAATTTCTCTCAACACCTATATTGGCTACCGCCTGCAAATTATCGGAAACTTCATAAACGCCCGCCAGTGAAATATGCCACAAATCTTTTTCACTGCTATCTTCATCTTCTTTTAGTTTATATTCGTTATGAGTGTAGCTTAAATTCATATGGAGGGTAAAAGGGGCAATCTCTTTTGTTGCTATAAACGCGGCTCCATAGCATACTTTCCCTGTTCCCAGGCCTTTCTTTTCATCCCCTGAAGGGATTATAAATCCGGGCTTAAGAGCGAAACTTATACCGTTCTGCTCAAAAAAACGCCATTTAAGTTCCAGGCCGACATCGGATATTCCATCTTCATCAGAGACAATAACCCCATCTTCTTCTGTCCTGTTCCATTGGTAGGGGATGCCGCATACTATGTCCAGGGTATCCAGGAGCCCTGCTGAGATAGCGGTTGCAGCCTCGAAGCCTCTCTCTTTGACGGTAAGCCCTTCAGATTTTTCTTTATCCCAGGCGAATTCACCGTTCAGCTCCAGCTGAAACTTTCCTTTTCCGTTTGTACCGGTATCATCGGTAATCAGTGGGTGGGAACCGAAGGCGGTGCCTGTCATAAAAACCATCATAACGATTGCTTTTGCCATACTCGAAATCATCATTGCACCTCATATTGTTTATTGGGTTAACATTAATGACTTCTTACCCCATAAAATAAAAAAACCACGAGAGGTAAGCATAAACACTACTTAACCTTCGTGGTTTGATTTTATTAAACTGATTGTAATTTAATATGGCGGGCTTCTGCCCGCCTTTTAAATAACCTCTATCCGTTAACCGAATATCTGTCAATAATAAATTAAAGAAAGGAATCCAGGATTCGACGGTTCAGGGGTTCATGTGCTTTTATGGATGCTCATCTAATATATAGTGCGTTTTCCATCCCTGTGGTCAACCAGGTAAAGCACCGTTCCTTTTCCCTGGATTTCTTTAACAAGTGCCGGAAGTTTTGCTTTTTCAACCTGGTAGATTCTGAAATATACGTTAAATTTTCCGGCGGGTATATTTTCAGAGGAGGTCAGAATGCTTGCCGTGCGTCCGTCATATTTGCTTATCAATTCTTTTACCGCCTTTATTGAGCCGGGAGCATCCTTTAACTGGACCGCGATCTGAACGCCCTTCTTTCCAAGGCCGGTCAGCGATATGAGCAGCCTGAAAATATCGTTTTTTGTAATGATACCGACAAGTTTTCCGTTTTCATCGAGGACAGGTACGCCTGAAATTCGTTTTTCGAGCAGGATCTCGGCTGTTTCCTCCACTGTATAATCTTCAGGAACAGTATAA
Source organism: uncultured Desulfonema sp. (assembly GCA_964578785.1). Lineage (GTDB taxonomy): Bacteria > Desulfobacterota > Desulfobacteria > Desulfobacterales > RPRI01 > RPRI01. The sequence continues at coordinate 1,335 of CAZOEH010000151.1, forward strand.
AGTTTTTTTGACATTACATCCTGCACTTTTATCTTTGAAATGAGATAAAGAAGCTCATGCATGTCAAGTGTTGTAGCTTCCGAAGGGGAAGATTTTTTAAGATCCCTGTCCGTGATCACTCCCGTAAGTTTTCCTTTCTTCATTACAGGCAGCAAATTGATCTTGTGTTCTTTAAGAAGTTTTATCGCATGCTGCATTGAATCATCGGCATCAATCGTTATCACGTTTTTACTCATCCAGTTTTTTACCAGCATTTGTTCCTCCTCGTTTGATTTGTCGTATGTAGTTATTCAGGCGGATAGGCTGAAGGTTATTAGGAAAAACGGGAATACGGCTCATTTTGATGCCGTGTTTGGTGCGAGAAGCTCCTCTCTCTCCACCAAAGCGATTCAATCGCGCTTTTCGGGCCCTTCAGCCTTCAGTCTAAACAGCTTAAGCCTGACTTCGTGAGTAGTCAATGTCGTATTATGTTGAAATTATATTACATAAGGAGTGTTAAAATTCAAGAAATAAAAAGAGTTGCAGGGGCAAACTGTCTTGACTTGAAAGTGAAATAACACTATGAATTACACTTATCATTCCCGCACTGTGGGAATGACGGTTTCTGGTTTATAGTTCCTGGTTGCTGGTTAAAAGAAAGAAACCAGAGACAAAAAACCAGAAACCAGAAACCAATTATTTATACAAGGATTTCACAATAAATACATGAAACAGAAATTAGCCGATATCATTCTTTTTGCTGCAAGAAGGGCTTTCGAAAAAGGGAAACTGGCCTCAGAGGAGTTTCCGGCTGTTGAAATCGGTGAGCCGAAAACAGCCGCTCACGGTGATTTTTCAACCAATTTTGCAATGGTCATGGCTTCAGCCCAGAAAATGCCGCCGCGAAAGATTGCGGAAATTATTACCGGAGAAATTGATAATCAGGCCGGGCTCATTGAAAAGACCGAAATAGCAGGCCCCGGCTTTATTAATTTTTTTGTAAAGCAGAACTCATGGCATCCTGTCTTACGGCAGATTTATGAAGATGATGAAAGATTCGGTTCCTGCGATCTTGGAAAAGGCAGGAAAATCCAGGTGGAATTTGTAAGCGCAAACCCCACAGGTCCGCTTCATGTCGGCCACGGAAGAGGAGCCGCTGTCGGAGACAGCGTTGCAAATATTCTTGCATACTGCGGTTATAATGTGCAGCGGGAATATTACATAAACGATTCGGGAAGACAAATAGGCACCCTGGGGCGTTCCGTGTATCTTCGCTATCTGGAGCTCTTTGGAGAAAAGGTTGAATTTCCGGGGGACTGCTATCAGGGAGATTATATACGTGATATGGCATTAAGGATTAAAGAGGATAAAGGCGGGAGCATCCTTGATGATCCGGAAGAAAAAGCTGTTATATTTTGTGCGCGTATCGCAGCGGCTGAGATACTTTCAGGTATAAAGGATGATCTTGAGCTATTCGGTGTGAAATTCGATAACTGGTACAGCGAACAGAGCCTTTTTGACTCGGGGAAAGTCGACTCGGTGATAAAGGATTTTAAAAACCGCCATATTATATATGAAAAGGACGGAGCGCACTGGTTCAGGACTTCGGAATACGGCGATGAGAAGGATCGGGTTGTTATAAGAAACAATGGTCTGACAACATATTTTGCTTCGGATATAGCTTATCATATGGATAAATTTGACCGGGGATTTGACCGCGTTATCGATGTCTGGGGCGCCGATCATCACGGTTATATTCCGCGTCTTAGCGCATCAATAGAGGCCTCGAGCAGAAGAAGGGATCAGTTCCATGTGATACTCATACAGCTAGTCAGTCTGTTGCGGGGCGGTGAACCTGTCGCCATGTCCACAAGGTCTGGTGAGTTTGTGACTCTTAAAGATGTGATAAACGAAGTTGGAACCGATGCTGCAAGGTTCATATTTCTAACCCGTCATTATGAAAGCCATCTGGATTTTGATCTGGAACTTGCCAAGAAAAAATCGAACGACAATCCTGTCTTCTACGTCCAGTATGTGCATGCAAGAATTGCGAGCATAATAAGGAAAGGAGAAGAAGAGGGGATAAAAGATATTAAATGGGAAGATAAGCATGCCGCTGTTTTGAAGGAGGCTGAAGAGATCCAGATTCTTAAAACTCTCTCTGCTTACCCGGAAGTGGTGAGAACCGCTGCGGAGCTTCTTGAGCCACACCGGATAACTTATTATCTTATGAATCTTGCTGCGACCTTTCACAGCTATTATAATAAACACAGAGTTCTTTCGGATGACCATGCAGTAACTGAAGGCAGGTTGTGTCTTGTGATTGGTATAAAAAAAGTAATAAGAAACGGGCTTAAGCTGCTCGGGGTTAATGCTCCCGAGAAAATGTGATTGAAAACTGGCGCAAAGAAAAAAGATAAACAGCATAAGGAGAAGAACTATTAACGACTTACGCTCAGATGATCAATGGATTATTGGCCATGATCCGGATAGTACAGACAAATTGATGATGGAAAACGAATTCAAGGCGTCTTCAGGGAATAAACCGTTTCTTGAGCTGACACGAAAGAAAGCTGCCGGCTGGTTTATTCTCATTCTTATTGTTTGCAGCTGGATGTTTGTGCTTGGAATTCTGGTCGGGAGAGGAACTGCCCCGGTTCAGTTTGATGTCGATAAACTGAAAAAGGACCTTGTGGATGAATTGAAAGCCGCGGTTGAAAAGGAAAAGGAAGAAAAAAAGGCGGCTGAAGCAACAGCTTCATCTGACCCGGCTTCCCCGGATGGCAAACAGTCCCTGGGATTTTATGAGGATTTGAAGAGCATTAAGGAGCCGCAGGAGCATATCAACATGGGAGAGGCTCCGAAGCAGGAAATTCTTCCCTTAAAAGTTCCTCAAAAGGAAGCTTCAGTACAGGAAGTTCCGGTAAAAGAAATTCAGGCAAAAGAAAGCAAGATAAAAGAGATTCAGGAAAAAGTGCCTAAGACAGGGAAGAGAATTGATAAAACTGCAGTGCCTGCCGAAACGAATCAGCTGAAAATCCGGAAACCGGCTTTGCCGGAAATTGCTGTGAAGGACTCTGTTTATACGATACAGGTCGCTGCTGTAAAAGACATGAAAAGCGCGGAAAAGCTTATGAGCGACCTCGTTAAAAAAGGATATCAGACATACATATCTTCAGGAGAAGTTCCGGGAAAGGGAACCTGGCACAGGGTTAGGATAGGAGGGTTCAGAGAGAGAAGTGAAGCCGAAAACATTCTGTCCGATCTTGGAAAGGACAAGATTAAGGGGATTATTGTGAAAAAATAAGGGACAAAGGAGCAGGGGCACAGGGCAGAAAAGAGCAGTCTGAAGTCCGAAGGCCGAAGTTACTAAAAGTCTTCAGTCTAAAACCCTTCAGCCTATTATGCGAACCAGAAACCAGAGAACAAATATTATGAAAATAACTAGAGAAGACATTATACACGTGGCGAATCTCGCACGCCTTGAAATGGATGAGGATTCGATCCGGAAATTTGCCGTTCAGATTGATGAAATATTAAGGTATGTCGAGACACTAAATAATGTGAACACGGAAGGTGTTCAGCCGACTACTCATGCGATTTTCCTGACAAATGCTTTCCGGGATGATGAAGAAAAGCAGAATTATGACCGGGATGCTCTGCTCGAGAACGCTCCTGAGAAAGAGAATGGCAATTTCGTGGTTCCGAAGGTTGTGGGGTAAGCAGGAATGAAACTATACGAACTTACGATAAAACAAGCTCATGAACTGCTGAAAAAAAGAGAGATATCTTCACAGGAGCTGACCAGCGCGGTTCTTGACCGCATAGCGGCAGTTGATGAGAAGGTCGGGGCATTTATTACCGTTGCAGGCGAATCAGCAATGCAGGAAGCAAAGCTTGCGGACAAAACAATCGGCAAAGGCGATATCCGGACTCTTACCGGAATTCCTGTTGCCGTAAAAGATCTCATATGCACAAAGGGATTACGCACGACGTGCGCTTCTAAAATTTTGGATAATTTCATACCACCTTATGATGCCACGGTAATATCGAAGCTTAAACAGGAAGGGGCGGTTATAATCGGCAAACTCAATATGGATGAGTTTGCAATGGGCTCATCAACCGAAAACTCAGGCGTCAAGCTTACTCGCAATCCATGGGATCTGACCAGGATTCCCGGCGGTTCAAGCGGAGGCTCGGCAGCGGCTGTTGCCGCGGATATGTGCCTCGGAGCCTTTGGCTCGGATACGGGCGGCTCTATCCGCCAGCCGGCGTCCCACTGCGGGGTTGTGGGACTGAAACCGACATATGGGAGAGTTTCACGCTTCGGGCTGGTTGCGTTTGCTTCTTCGCTGGATCAGATCGGTCCTCTTGCCAAAGATGTGACCGATTGCGCTATACTTGCCGGAGCGGTTTCAGGTTATGATCCGTTGGATTCGACTTCCGTTCCGAGGGATGTTCCGGATTATTCTTCTTTTCTGACCGAAGGGCTGGAAGAAGTAAAAATCGGCATTCCAAAAGAATATGACTCTGCGCAGGGCCTCGACCCTGAAGTATCATCAGCGGTGATGAATGCGAGAAAGGTGATGGAGAAGCTTGGCGGAAAATGCGTTGAAATTTCACTTCCAAACACCCGGTATGCGGTGCCGGCGTATTATGTCATCGCCCCGTCAGAAGCGAGCTCCAACCTTGCCCGTTTTGACGGCGTGAAATACGGTTTCAGGGATAAAGAGAGAAAGAATCTCATGGATATGTACAGGAGCACGAGATCGAAAGGTTTCGGCCCTGAAGTAAAGCGGAGGATAATCATAGGGACATACTGCCTTTCCGCAGGATATTATGACGCTTACTACAAAAAAGCATCCCAGGTGCGCACCCTTATCATGGAGGATTTCAGAAAGGCGTTTGAAATCTGCGATCTGATTCTTTCTCCCGTGGCTCCGACCCCGGCATTTAAAATAGGGGAGAAGGCGGACGATCCTCTTACTATGTATTTGTCGGATATTTTTACACTCTCCGCAAATCTTGCCGGAATTCCCGGAATGTCGGTCCCCTGCGGTTTCTCATCGGGCGGGCTTCCTATAGGACTTCAATTGATGGGAAAGCATTTCAGCGAGGAGATGCTCTTTAAGGCTGCGTATAATTTTGAGCAGGCTACGGATTTTCACAAGAAAAAACCGGGAATTTAAGAATAAGGCACAAAGGGGCAAAGGCACAGAGGCACAAAACAGGAAAGAGCGGGCTGAAGTCTTAAGTTACTAAAAGTCTTCAGTCTATAACCCTTCAGCCTATTATGCGAACTTATTTAACCCATTAATAAAAAGGAAAACGGAATGACCATGCAGCCTAAAGGCGATAATTTGAGAAAAGCGGTAAAGTGGATTTCAGAAACTATGAAATATGAGCCCGGCAAAAGCCGCGCGAAGGTCATTCAGGAAGCATGCGAAAAATTTGACCTGACACCCATGGATTCGGAATATTTGGCGAATTTATTAAAAGATAAATAGTTTTCACCCGGAAATGCCCCTTTGGGGCGATCTCGGTGTCAATCTGCGGAATTTCTTGTGCGGCATACATTGCGTATGCCTCCGCGCAA
>CAZOEH010000152.1:0-6890 GCA_964578785.1 uncultured Desulfonema sp.
AGCAGAACCGGACTTTTTACCAATCGATCATATTTTTCCTTTCTATCATGTAATAGAGCCAATTGCAAAAGTCCTAAAAAGAGAAGAATTTGTCATTCCCACGAAAGTGGGAATCCAGTCTTTTCAATATGCTGCAAAAATTTCTGGATTCCCGTTTGCACGGGAATGACGACTTTTGCAATTGGCTCTATTGTAAGATAAATTATCATTTTTTTAGCGGGAGCTTCAGAATCCCTTATCCCGCACTTTTTCATCATGCATTATACGTTCTCTTATCCCTTTGCTCACATGATATCCGCGGCTGAACTCGGACCAGAAGTCTTTCTCTTTTTTCTTCCAGTCAGGGCCGAAACGCTGGTCGAAATAATCGCCAAGAAGTTCAAAAAGAAGTTTCCACGGCGGCTCGCCTTTTTCATGGGCTGAAAGAATCCTTCCGAGAAGATCGTCGAGTTCCGACAGCTTTTCCTTGGGGAGATAGGCTATAGCTCCTTTCTGAATTGAAGACATAAGCGTTTCGGGATTTATGGCATGAGCGGTCAGCATTACCGCCGGAATTCCCCGGTCGACCGCCTCTTCAAGAAGTCTCAACCCGTCGACCCCCATGATATCGAGTATTGCAAGGTCATACATATTTTCTTTTATTTTCCTCGAGGCGGTTTTGTAGTCACGCGCACGGTCAACCTGAGAGTCTTCCAGAATATCCTCTATGGTCTCCAGTATATCTTCCTCATCATCCACGGCAAGAATACGCTTTTTCTTCAGATAAGATTTTGGTTCAGCCATTTTGACCTCCCAGCCAGTCAGTTGATATGAATATTATATGCCTTTGTGTCTCATTCAGGTTACAGGTTTTCAGCTTCAGCCGTATATTGCAGGTAAATACGGATTTGAGAATACCGGCTTACGCCTTTCGACTACTGTTTTCCGTTAACTATACACTATTTCATTACTACAGGAAAAATCAATTTAAATGTAGCGCCCTTCCCCTTCCTGCTTTCAACAGAAATATTTCCCCCAAGGCATTTCGCCAGAACAAGGGCGCCGGCTAATCCTATTCCGTGCCCCTTTCTCAAACCGCATGAATTATTTCCTGCCTTTATGTATCTTTCAAAAATACTCTGATGATACTCGGGCTCTATTCCGGGCCCGTCGTCGGTTACATCAAGCAGGAGGAGGTCCGCCTCTCTTTTCATCTTTATTTCAACTCTCCCGCTCCGGTAATAAAGGGCGTTTTTAAAAAGATTGCCCGTTATCTGCCTGAATTTTGTCTCATCCTGTTCAATCTCCTCCTGAAGCAAACCTGGAGCAACATCAAGAAATATTCCGTGCTCCTCAAGGCACTTTGGAACACCTTCCCGTTTCTTATCCGGTTCCGATATGTTTCTGCCGGTAATGGTTTCAAGCGAATCAACCAGAACTTCATAAACCACCTCAACCGGCATGAAACGGCAGTAATTGAAACACCCGGCTTTCGATCTGCCGATTTCAAGTATGTCATGAAGCATTCCCTTTGTCTTCTTTGCGCTTCGCAGCATTCTTAAAAGGGTTTTTTCCTGCCGCTCTGTCAGTTCTCCGTATTTTTCCCTGTTTTCAAGCATGAACCTGACTCCCGTCTCGATAACTGAGACCGGATCCTTCAGCTCATGTATAAGAAATTCGATCTCTATTTCGCGGTAAAGGTAATCCGGACCGCCGGTTTCAGTTTTTTCTTTTGATTTGCCGATCTTTATCATATTCAATCTCATTATTTTTCGCTTCAAACGAACTAACCGGAAGTCATATGCGAACGGATTTCCCGTTTATCGGGGTTAAGAGAGCATATCTAGACTTCCAACAAGTTCGTCGGAAACAGGTTGCCACTTAGCGGCATAAACTTAGCTTTTTACACTATTGGTAATACCATCAGCCGCCGTGAATTGCAAAACAACGGTCGCTCCTCCCGAATTGAAACAGTCCTCATCCGATTTGCAGAAACTGCAGTTGATTATATCCCCCGGACAGATATCTTCATCTTTCGGAATGAAACGGCATCTTGAAGAAGTCATCCTGATATTGAAGCCGTATTTCTCTGAAAAAATTTTCATTCTTAGAAGATCGAATCCTTTACCTCCTGCGTAGAAATCATAAGGCTGACGGGAGGAATAATGCATTGTCTCACGAGTGGTAAAATTGCTCTCGAATATCAGGCGCTGGTTTTCTCCGGTTATACCGACACCAAAATCCTTTATTTCAATCTCAGGACCCTTTTCGCCGTTTTTTACAGAAACTTCGATTTTCCCGCCATCCGGTGTGTTCCCGACCGCATTTCTCACCAGCCCTTCAACCATCTTGGAAAGAACATCCGCCGGAATTAAAACAACAGGCACCGGCTCGGTTCTGACTTCTACCCGGCACCTGCGGTGCTCGAACCGCACCCGGAGAGCCCGTATTTTTTTTTCAACAAACTCATGCAGAAATATATCTTCGGCTACCGCATCGCGCGGTCCGAAAAGCTCTTCAATTCGTTTCCTGATACCCTGAACCATATCGCCATTTCCTGATTCAAGCGCGGCAAGAGCTTCTATCTCATCCGCGCAGGCGTCAACAAGGGTCAAAAGCATGTGGTAGGTCGAATAATCTTTCTCACGGAGGATGTCCTCTATCTCATACTGCATGTCCAGAATACGCTTAAGGCTTCTCTGAGCCCTCTCCATTATCGATTTCCAGTTCTTCTTATCCATGCTGTCTATTCCGGCAAGCCTTTTTACAAGCAGTGAAAGGGAAGCGGAAAGAACGGAAACGGGAGTTTTCAGCTCGTGGGAGAGATGGTGAATTACTCTGTCCTTGGCTCTGTTTAAGCTTTTGACCTCTTCATATGAGCGCTTGAGTTCTTCGTTGATTCTCGCATTCTCGATCGGAGAAGCTACTGTGCTTGCAATAGCGCTCAAGAGTTCCAGATCATCTTCATCAAACGCGCCTTCCTTTTTGTTCACTGAGCATAGGACTCCGATAATTCTATCCGGCGTGCGTATCGGAACGTCGAGCATGTTTCTGGTCTGGTAACCGGACTGTTCATCTACCTGTCCGAAATAATACGGACTCTTTGGATAATCAGGGACAATGAGGGGTTTGCCTGTTCTGTACACATAACCCGCAACCCCTTTGTCGGAAGGAAACCTTATCTCCTTTATTCGCTTATCGGTCTCCCCGTCTTCATAAACCGCTTCCCGAAAGAAGAATTCATTTTTCTTCTCATCATGCAGTATGACGGAAGCGCCTGTCAAACCGATTATATCCTGTACTTCTTTAATAATAAATTCAAGCCGCTCGTTAAGAGACTGGTACTGGGGAAGGGCTTTTGCAACGCGGTACAGCGCTTCGTTTCTTCGCATTATACGCTTTTCTCTTGTAATATCCCTCAATATTATTACCTGTCCGGCAGGCCTGTTTTCATCTTCGTAATAGAGAGCGCCGTTTAATACAACATCAATGGTCTTCCCCTCTTTTGTCAGCCTTTTCGTTTCGAAACCATGAATGACTTTTTCCCTGAAAAGCAGTTTTATTCCTCGCCGGGTCTCTTCCTTGAGATGATCGGGAACAAAAGGAATGTGTTTTCCTTCAAGTTCTTCCATACTCCAGCCGAATACTTTCGTAAATGCCGGATTTAAATAAATAATATTGCTTTTAAGGTCCACGAAGATAACGGGGTCAGGTAAAAATTCGAGAAGAGCCCTGTAGCGCCTATCCGCGCTGCTGTTCGCCTTATCAGCGGAGTTATCCGGGCATTTTTTTGTGTTTATCGTTTTTTTTGCAGCCATTCAGACAGGTTCTTCAGTAAACAGGATATTATATCCTGTGTTTTTCTGTTTGTAAAAAAAGTAAAGAATTTCCGGCTGGAGAGTCATGTTATTTTTTCGACATGGTTTCCCTGAGGAAAAAGCTTGATAAAAAGGCTATGATTCCGCAGCAAAAAAGAACCAGAAAAGCATTCTTGTACCCTGCAACGGTAAAGGCTCCTTCGACGCGGCCCTGACGCTCAAGAATATATCCCAGTACCGGCTGGAAAACGGCTCCGCCCGCAAAAGGGAATAAATTTACAAGTCCTATGGCAGTCCCCGCCATCTGGACAGGAAATAGTTCTTTTGTGGCGGTAAACCCGATGACTACTATCGCGCTCGAAAAGATACCAAGACCGAGACAAATAGCATAATGTCCGAAAACGGATATTCCTCCGGTATGAAACGCCATAAAATACGTAATCAACAGAACAACCGCGCTCGAAATAATTATAACCGGTTTTCGCCCGCGGAACAGGTTGTTGGACAGGTAGCTGAGCAGGGGGCTTCCTATCACCATACCGATTGCAAGCATGGAAAGGATGCGCCCGGCTTCCGGCTTGGTCATACTGTAAACCTGCATCAGATACGGCCCGCCCCAAAGGCCTCCGAAGGAAAAGAATATTGCGCAGTCGAAAAAGAACCATACGGCAAGAGGCCAGAAAGACGGGGAGGATATTACTTTCTTAATACCTTCCGAAAGTTTGATCGATTGGGTCCCGTCTCCGGTGTGCTCGGCGGGAGACGGCCATCCGCGGTCTTCAGGCCTGTCATATACAAAAAACCAAATCAGAACAGCCAGCAGAAGAGTCAGAATACCTACGATGATGAATGAAAACCGCCAGCCTATCCAGCCGCTCAGGAGTGCAAGGGGAACCGTGGCAGTGAGTGATCCGAGACCTCCCATGGCCATGAGAATTCCGGTCATCATTGCAAACTCTTTTTTCTTGAACCACTCGGCAAGAACCTTCATCGTAGCCACAAAAAGCATTGCTATGCCTATTCCGACAAGTGTACGGCCGAGTATGGCAAGAGAGACCGAAGGAGCAAATCCCAGGATAACCGATCCTGCAAATGCTATAATAAAGAATAAAGTGATTGTCTTGCGGGGGCCCCATGTGTCCGACAGAAGGCCTGCCGGCAGCTGCATCAGGGCATAGGGATAAAAATAGGCCGCCGACAGAAACCCCGTGAGGGCGCCGCCGGCGTTTAAATCCTTCATCATGTCAACGGCTACGACCGCCGGACAGAGACGGTGGAAATAGACAAGAACATAACCGAACGCAAGGATCCAGAAAATCACCCAGCGGTAGCGCAATGCCTTGCGAAGATTCTGTTCGTCCGTTTCCCGTTCCATTTTCCACCGGATAGAAATTAATGCTTATTACAAAGCCGGCGCCGCAGACTCGATCGCCTCCCAGAATCCCATAGCCTTGGGGAGCCATAAGACTATGTCCGGCATATACGTCATAATAAAGAGAACCGCTATCTGTATTATGATAAACGGCATAACAGCCTTTGTAACAAAAACAATATCCTTATTAGCCATTGCTCCTGTAATATACATACTGACTCCCACTGGAGGCGTACAGTAACCTATTGCAAGGTTGACCGTCATCAACAGGCCGAAATGCATTACATCAATTCCAAAGGTACCGAGCATGGGTATAATAACGGGACCCAGAATGAGAGTCGCCGATATAACATCCATGAACATTCCCACGATAAGGAGCATGAGATTCATTGTCATCAGGAACATGACAGGCGAATGTATGTTGGCAACTACGGCCTCGGCAATTTTACCTGGAACATTCTCGAATGTAAGGTAGCGCCCGAAACAGGAGGCGCCCGCGACTATAATTAAAAGTGTTGCCGAAGTAACCGCCGAATTTATGGTAACTTTTTTTACAGTGCTTAACTTCATAGACTTATGAATGAATATCTCGATAATAAAAGCATAAATACAGGCAACAACAGCGGCTTCGTTTGCCGTGAAAACACCAGAAAAAGTCCCTGCAAAAATAATTATCGGAAGCATCAGTGACCAGAATCCATCTTTAAGAATAACGAGCACTTCCTTAAAAGACGGAACTGGCGCTCAATTTGCGTGTTATTCTTCAATATCATATATGTATAGATACAGGTGAAAAGCATTATCAGAACACCCGGTACAAATCCGGTTAAGAAAAGTCCCTGTAATGAAACATTTGTGATCATGCAGTAGAGTATCATGCTGATGCTGGGAGGGATGATTATGCCAAGGTTGGGAGCTGCAGTCATTAGTCCCACGGTATAATTTTCAGGATATCCTTTTGCTAAAAGCGCCGGGATCATGAAACCGCCGAGGGCTACCACCGTGGCCACTGTAGATCCTGATATGGCGCCGAAAAGGCCGCATGCCAGACAGCCTGCCATGCCAAGGCCGCCGGGAAGCCAGCTCACCAGCGTATTTGTCACCTTTACGAGCTTGTCGACAATGGTGCCGGCAGTCATGATATTCCCGCATAGAATAAAGAAGAGCACAACTACAAGGGCGAAATTATCCATGCTCCTGAAAAGAGTCTGGGTAAGAAGAAGAAGGGGAAGATCTGTAAAAGCGACAAAAGCAATCACAGAAGTAAAAAAAAGACACATGAAGACCGGAACATATGCCGCCATCATGCCAAGCAGCAGAAGAAGAACGATAACAGCACTAATATCCATAACGCAGAGGCTCCTTATTCAAGGGATCGGAATAATAAACATACCGCATTTATTAAGCTTTTTTGGCACGCTCTCTCACAACATCATCATAAAGCACATGAAGCGTACGGAAAAACATCAGAACACCCGTCAGCGGTAAAAATGCATAGAGATAGACAATAGGAATCTGAAGAATTACCGTCTTTTGATTTGTAGCAACCTGAAGTTTGGCCATTTCCACGCCGTAGTAAATCATCATAACCGAAAAAATGAGAATTACCAGATTGCTGAATATCGAAAGTGAAAATCTCACCCCCGGAACAAGCTGATAAAGAGCGTCTATCTTTATCATGGAACGGTTCTTTACAGCGACGCTGCAGCCTACAAACGTCG
>CAZOEH010000153.1:0-3496 GCA_964578785.1 uncultured Desulfonema sp.
TCTCCGCTTTGCTTTGTTCGATTTTGTTGCTGATTTTTTTTGCTTCTTGCTGCAGGTGGTCGATATCACGGGATGGTTTTATGTATATTTTTTTTTCGGATGAGGGTTTTGTAACCGGACTCGAAATACGGACATAACTGCTTTTATTTCGTATATAACCGACATGGCCTTCATGCGACACTTTCAGCCATCCGTTGATATGCTTGATTACAACTATCTTTTTACCTTTAGCAAGAATCTTTATACAGGGTTGGTTTCTGTCGGGCCCTTTGCGCATATGGAGATTGCCGGAAACCACTATTCCTGTTTCCGCGGGATCGGAACCGCCGTATCCGCCGGTACCGAAAAGAAGTAAAAACCAGACGGCCAGAATTATACGGTTTTTAAGAATTGCTTTAATGACAGATAACAACCAAGCCATCCTGTAATCATGCTGCAGAGCAGAATTAAAGACATAATACGGAATGAAAAGAACCTTACATTAATAAAACCGGAGGTTACGCCTTGTTCTACGTTCGATAGAACGGATACAAAAACGATATAAAGGATAGTCATCCCGATTATACCGCCTATTGCACTCTGAATAACGCATTCAATATAAAACGGAACTTTAATAAAACCATCTGAAGCTCCTATAAGGCGCATTATTTCAATTTCCTCACATCTTGTATAAAGTACGAGCCGTACGGTATTGGCGACTATAAAAACCGAAGCTATAAAAAAAAGAATGCCGAAAGCATAACCTGTCAATTTGAACACCTTGATTATGTAAGAAAATCTTGTAAGCCATTTTTGCCCGTACTCGATCTCTTCAACCTGGGGTATTTCGTCTATCTGGGCTGCCAGACTTTCTATTTTTTCCCAGGGCCGTGATGACGGAATCATGCGGATTTCAAATGCGTCCGGAAGCGGGTTTTCCTTCAGATTTTCAAGCAGGGATGCCTGCCTCTTCATCTGTTCCTTCAGGATATAGAGAGCCTCTCCTTTTGAAATAAATCTGACATCCTGAACCCCGTACATACCTGAAATTTTCTTTTGTATTTCAGGTATAATTTCACCCGGAACTTCAGGATAAAGATATACCATTATTTTTATCCCTTTTTTCCACAAGTTTAAGATGTCTGTTGTATTTATAAAAAAAAGCACAAAAGAGCCAGTAATAATTACAGAAAAAGCAATTGTAATAACTGACACGGTATTTAATAACTTATTTTTTGCGATATCCCGAAATGCATGCTTGAAAAAAAGAGGTATCATTTATTTTAGACCTTTGCACAACATCCCTTTGAAATCGGTGTCGTGGTATGGGCTGATACAAACCGTCTGAATCTTTGAGACGGCAAAGGATAGAGTTATTAATATCCGCCTTAATGTAAATTAGACTGCTGCACCATGCGGCCCTGTTTTAAATATACTACTCTCCCGCCGGTTTTTCTTATGAGTTCCATATCGTGGGTTGCGATAAGTACTGTAGACCCGCGTATATGAAATCCTTTTAAAAGTTCCATTATCATGCCCGCAGATTCAGCATCAAGGCTTCCGGTCGGTTCGTCGGCAAGAATTACCTTTGGATCGCCTGCCACTGCTCTTGCAATTGCAACGCGTTGCTGTTCACCGCCGGAAAGGGTTAAGGGGAAAGCATTCTGCTTGTCCTCCATTCCGACGGCTCTTAACACACTGCTGACTTTTTTCTGTACCTGCCGTCCCGATTTACCGGCAGCTTCCGGAACAAGAGCTACGTTTTCAAAAACGGTTTTAGAAGGTATTAATTTAAACTCCTGAAATATGATTCCGAAATTCCTTCTCATGAGCGGGATTTTGTTTTTTGCCAATCTTGACAGGTTGATTCCATCGAACAGGATTTGACCTTCAGAGGCAGGTTCTCCAAGATAGAGCAGCTTTAACAGTGTTGTTTTCCCTGCGCCGCTCGGGCCGTTTATAAATACAAATTCATTTTTCTGTACATCGAAGTTTATATCAAACAGAGCGGAATATTTGCCGTATCGCCTGTAAACATGAAACATTCTGATCAGGGAATTTTCACTGTTACCGTTGCTCATTCCGTAAGTTCCATGCTCATTGCTCTGTAGAGTGACGCCTTTGAAATTTTAAAATCATAGAGCGCATTATAATAATTTGTCATAGTCCTTGAAAGAAGTGTCTGGGCATCAAGCACATCAGTTGATGTATCTATCTGCTCTTTATAGCGTTCCACGCTAATCCTTAAATTTTCTTTGGCCTGTTCAATTGCTTTTTGTATAGTTATAATATTATTTTCAGATTCCATTGTTTTCAAAAAATATTGTTTCACTTCAAGTGAAATTTTATCTGCAATCTCATCTTTATTTAATTTTGCCTGTTGAAGCCGGCTCTTTTTCTCTGTAGCCCCGAAATAGGTCTTTCCCCATTCCCAGAAATTCCATGAAGCAATTGCGGATACATACCAACTGTTCGGGTCGTTTATTCCATTTCCTCCTGCAACGTCCCAATCGGTTCCGCGCTGATATCTCGTTCCGGTAAGGGTTACTGTCGGAAAATAATCTTTTTTTGCAAGAGCAATCTCTTTTTCGGCAATTTCGATTTGCAAGTCTGCGAGTTTTATTTCAAGCCGGTTTTTTTGAGCAAGCGCAAGGTAATAGTCAAGCTCATTTGTAAGCGGAACATAGTCAAGAATATCTACCAGCTCTACCGGTGAATTTATAGGCCTTCTTAAAAGCGTGTTGAAGTCGGATTTTGTAAATTCTAGGTTATTCTTCGCTATCGTGAGTTCCTGCCTGGAATTGGCCAGCTCGACCTGAGATTTAAGTAAATCATTTAAGGGGGTCATCCCGACTTCGTAAAACGTTTTTGCCACATTTTCATGTGCTGAAAGCTGTGTAACGGTTTCCTGCAGAACCCCTTCTATTTTTAATGCCTTTAAAACCGAAAAATATGCATTGTTGGC
The DNA here is from genome assembly GCA_964578785.1 of uncultured Desulfonema sp. GTDB lineage: Bacteria > Desulfobacterota > Desulfobacteria > Desulfobacterales > RPRI01 > RPRI01. The sequence goes on from CAZOEH010000153.1 coordinate 2,945, forward strand.
CCTGTATATGATTTCAAGACGGGTTATTTTTTCATTTAATCCCGCCGCGTCGAGACCTAGCCCTGCAAGCTTATACTGGTTGATAATTGAAAATCCGGCAAAAACAGGCTGAGTAATTGATAATGAAAAAAGGTATTCATCTTCAGGATTTGTTATCCCCAAAAGAGGGTTGGTAATATCTTCATAATTATGTTTATATTGATAGGAAGCGTTGAAAACGGGTAAAAAATTGGCCCTGGAAGCATTTTTTGATGCAGTTGCAGCATTTATTTCTTCTTTTGCCCTCTGAAGTTGGATGTTGTTTTTTAAAGCTGTCTGAATCGTTTTTTCAAGAGTGAAAACCTCTGCCGCTTCACCGGAATGTGCGGCACCGGCATCAAAAAAGAGAATTCCGGAAATGAAAAAGAAAAACATAAACGATGAAAGTATATTTTTTACTTTATTTTTAATAGACACGATCTTAATTAACTCCTTTTAAGAGTTTTAATTGACGAGGTTTAATTTAATTGATATTCATAATCCGAGCTTTAAACGAATGCTTTAAGAGTATTC
>CAZOEH010000153.1:3506-6881 GCA_964578785.1 uncultured Desulfonema sp.
ATTCCTTGCTCAAAGCCTCTGCCGATTCCCATAAAAAGCTTCTTCCATTTCGGTGGGGGCTTTTTTATATCTAAAGAGCCTGTAAAAATCAACTCTTTATTGCTATTATCATATTTAATGGACTCGGCAAAATGCAATCAGCAGGCTATGGCTTGCTGCAGGGAGCTTAAAAAATAATATTTATTATAAACTTAATTTGAGGACTATACGCCGATTATGAAAAAAGAACTGATAGATCTGCTGTGCCGCAAATCATTTAAATACAGTGAAGATCCGGTATTTAAGCTTGTATCGGGCAGGATGAGCAATTACTACATTAATTGCAAACCTGTTACGCTCAGCCCGAGGGGGATGTTTCTTGCAGGCCATCTGGTTTTTGATGCTATCAAGGATTTGAGTGCAGATGGAGTCGGAGGGCTTACTTTCGGAGCAGACCCGATATCTGTTGCAACTGCTTTTGCTTCCGGCTTGAAAGGAATACCGGTTAATGCCTTTTCAATCAGAAAAACCATGAAAGATCATGGCATAATCCGGTGGATCGAAGGAGATTTAAATCAGGGGAGCAGGGTTGTTATAATAGATGATGTTGTTACAACAGGAGGCTCAACAATAAAAGCCATAGAACGGGCGCGTTCGGAAGGCATGGATGTTATCAAAGTGGTTATACTTGTCGACCGCCAGGAAGGGGGCGTTGAAAGCATTGGAGAATTTGTGGAAAACGTGACTTCCATAGTTACAAGGGGTGACCTGCTGAATCGCTGGACTCAGTTGAACAGAAACGTCTGATAATCGTTACGTATTAATAATAAATTTTTAGAGGTGGAATTACATCGGACAAATATATTTTGCACATGCATCGTCGGATTCCCATACCGTTATGCTTGACACCTTTATCGAAGGATCTTCTATCCGGGCCTGGAGTTCTTTGGCTATTCGTATTGCTATTACTTCAGATGACGGATTTAAATCTTTAAACCAGTCAAGTTCATTCAGAAACTTGTGGTCAAACGCCGCCATTATTTCGGAAACATGTTTCTTGATTATTCCAAAATCCATTATTACTCCGGCATCGTTTAGCTTTTCACCCGTTACACACGCTTCTATTTTCCAGTTATGGCCATGAAGGTTTTCACATTTTGCAGCAACAAGCTTAAGCTGATGGGCTGCAGAAAAATGATTTATAACTTTAAGCTCAAACATTTTAAATAATCCTTTTTCTATTTATTAGAACCTGCAGATGCGTTATGCAGGATGTTTTTTAATTTATTTGAGAATTTATTGGCTTCCAGTTTCGAAAATTCCTTTAAAAGAGTTTCCTGTTTTTTTGTAAGATTTACAGGCGTTTTTATAATTATCTGAACTATCTGGTCTCCACGCCTTTTATGTCTCAAGTGGGGTATGCCTTCTCCCTGCAGGCGAATCATATCGCCGGGCTGAGTTCCTTTCGGAATATCAATAGATTTTTTGCTGTTTAGTGTCGGAACCTGGATTGAATCACCAAGAGCGGCCTGAACGAAGGAAACAGGTATTCTGCAATAAATGTCATTTTCATGACGTTCAAAAAATTCATGAGCTTCGACGTGCATAAAGACATAAAGGTCACCGTTTGAACCGCCATAGGCGCCTGATTCACCTTCCCCGGTGAGTCGCAGCCTTGAACCTGAATCAACTCCTGCCGGAATTTTTACCGAAACCTTTTTGTTAATTATAACTTTTCCCGCTCCCCGGCAGTTTTTACAGGGATGTGATATTGTCTGCCCCGCTCCTCTGCAGGAATGGCATGTTGTTCTTACCGTAAAAAAACCCTGATTTCTGGACAGTTGCCCCGAGCCGCCGCACTGGCGGCAGGTTTCAGGTCCGAAGCCCGGCTCGCAGCCGTTCCCGCTGCAATCGAGACATGTTTCGGTTTTTTCGAGGTTGATCTCCTTTTCTATTCCAAAGGCGGCTTCCATAAAACTTAAAGTCATGTCAAAGCGAAGATCCGAACCTCTCTGGGTTCTGCTTCGGGAGCGTCTGTTGCCGCCGAACCCGAAAAAATCTTCGAAAATATCGCTGAAGCTGGAAAAGATATCTTCAAAACCGCCAAACCCGGAGAAGCCCGAGCCTTCAAGTCCCTGATGGCCATACTGATCATAAATGGCTCTTTTCTGAGGATCATGGAGAACTTCGTAAGCTTCGGCAGCCTCCTTGAATTTTTCTTCCGACTCCTTGTCTCCGGGGTTTCTGTCCGGATGATATTTTAATGCGAGTTTTCGATATACGGTCTTTAATTCTTCAGGCGTCGCATCCCGGGCAACACCCATGATTTCATAGTAATCGCGCTTGTTTGCCATTATCTTCCCGGATAAAAATAGATTAATAAAAGATTGCTGTTAATTTTTAATAATAATAAGACAAAAATAATATCGAAATCGAGGTTGTCAACTTACGACTGTTTCAACATCGTTTTTGATTATTATTGCTCTCACGCGTCAGTATAAGAAATAAAATTATTCCGGCTATCATAATACCGGCGCCGGAATTAAAAGCTTCACGGAGCCGGAACATGTCCATTATCAGGCCTGCCGCCAGTGATCCGATCAGCATGCCGAGGCTGTGGGCAGTCGTTATGAGCGCCATTACAGAGCCCATGGCATCGGTCTCTTTACCTTTATATACTGCAAGGGCCATTAGAGCAGGCATTGAAAATCCCCCACCTATCTCAAAAAGAATACTTGAAAACAGAAGATCATTAAAACTTTCGGCTTTACCGAAAAAGAACATTGAAAAGACGATAACCAGTCCCCCGGTTGCAACTAGCGTTCTCTTATTGAATTTATCGGCAACGATCCCCATTGGAGTATGAAGGATTCCGCTGATAAAAACACCCAGCGTGACGAGAATTCCGGTTGAAAGGCTTGAGAGGGAAAATTCCTGAGTTGCCAGAACCGGCAGGAAAGACCATATTATTCCAATAGATGCGGTATAAGCGAATCTGAAAAGAAAAAGACCCGCAACATTCCGGTCGCCTATTATATGTTTCCATGCTTTCAGAGTTTTTCTGCTCCTGGAATTTTTTTCGGCGACAACGGGAGGAAGGGAAAAAAGGCTTGTTAAAAAAGCTGTTAACGACAGTAATCCCATACAGACAAATGCCGTGTCAAGGCTGTAATAATCTTTAACGAATCCTCCGATAATCGGACCTATGCTCAAACCGAAAAACATTGACATGTTAAACATGCCCATAACGAATCCTTCTTTTCCTGAAGGTGTTATGTCTCCGACATATGCCTGACAAACCGGCATAATCATTGCTGAAGCAATACCCTGAATAAAACGAATGAAGATAAGAGTGTTGATACTTGTTGAGAAGAGAAATACAGCGGAAACCAGAGC
>CAZOEH010000154.1:0-6851 GCA_964578785.1 uncultured Desulfonema sp.
CTCCCCGCCGAATGCCCGCCTGTAATCCTCATAAACATTTCTTTCTTCCTCTACCCATTTGTTCAGTTTTTCTCCGCCGCTCTCCACGACAAACATCATTGTCCGGTTTGTGTATGGATTCGGAACCATGGTGCCAACCGGTGAGCTGCTTTCCCATATGTAATTGATGACCGCATGCGGAGGGTATTGGCCGTAGATAAGCCTGACCGTCTCATATTTTGATTTCTCGAGAAACCCTGATTTTCCGGGATCGTATTCAAAGGAGATGTAGAGGCGGGCCGGATAGTCGTCTCCTTCTTTACGTCCGACATCTCCTTTTTTTAAGACATTTCCGACTTTCCATTTCCAGCGCACAACAGGGTACTCCACCGGATTTATCTTTATCTCCCGGATAAGGCCCGAAGCCGATGCCTCGGCAACTGCCATTAATACTGCAGAGCCGTTATCCTCAATGATTGAATATGCGGTATGTTTGCTTATGTTCCTGAAAAAAAGAGGTTTCCATCCGGATGGAAGGATTTCCCCGCTTTTAGCGGTCGAGAATCTCCCTATGTCGATTATTTCCTCTGCCCGGGCATGGCAGGGAAAAAGAAGAGCCGCGAACAGGCATGCCGTGCCTGCAAATTTTGCAAGTCTGAAGATATAAAGCGAACTTTGCATAAAATACTCTTTATGGCTGACACATGAAACCGGTATTGCCGTTTTTCAAGAAATTATTGAAGCCTGCCGCCGGATTTATCAATCCTAGCCGCTATGTTAGCCACTATGCCTTGACTGTTTTGACCCTGAGGCAAAGCTCATCAAGCTGCGCGCTGCTCGTCTCGGACGGCGCATTTGTGAGAAGACAAGCCGCCTTCTGTGTCTTCGGGAAGGCTATGACATCTCTTATCGAAGATACTCCGCACAACATCATGACCAGTCTGTCGAATCCAAAGGCGATTCCCCCGTGAGGAGGCGCTCCGGAATCAAGAGCGGAAAGCAGGAAATCGAATTTTTCATTGTATGACGCCGGCGACATGCCGAGAGCCGTGAAAACTCTTTCCTGCAATTTTTTCTGATGTATACGTATGCTTCCCCCCCCTATTTCAGAGCCGTTCAAAACAAGGTCATAGGCTCTTGAACGCACGGCAAGCGGGTTTTCCTCAAGCAGCCCGTAATCTTCCTCAAGAGGAGCCGTGAAGGGATGGTGCATGGCCTGGTATCTTTTCTCCGTCTCATCGTATTCCATCATCGGGAAATGGGTAACCCAGAGGAATCTGAACTCATTCTCATCTATCAGTTTCAGCTTTCCGGCAATATGATTTCTTAAATGCCCCAGCGCGTCGTTTGCGATTTTGGACTGGTCGGCCACGAAAAAAACAAGATCGCCGTTCTGCATGTCGATGCGTTTTGCCAGTTTTTCCTTTTCCTCATCGGTAAAAAATTTCGCGATCGGAGACTGCCATCCCTCTTCCTTCACTTTTATCCAGGCAAGCCCCTTCGCCCTGTATACCGCGGCGAATTCGGTGAGGTCGTCAATCTCTTTCCGCGAGAACTCGACGCATCCCTTCGCATTGAGGGCTTTAACAATCCCCCCTTTTTTCACAACATCCGCGAAGACCTTGAAACCTGATGTCTTAACAATATCCGAAACATCTTTAAGCTCAAGCCCGAAACGAAGATCCGGCTTATCAAGCCCGAATCTGTTCATCGCCTCGGCATACGAAAGCCTCTGAAAAGGAGTCTTTACATCCTTTCCGGAAACATCCTTAAAAAGCGTCTTTATCATCCCTTCGGCGATTCCCATGATATCCTCTTCACCCACAAAACTCATTTCGAGATCTATCTGGGTGAATTCAGGCTGGCGGTCGGCTCTCAGATCCTCATCCCTGAAGCAGCGGACAATCTGATAGTATCTGTCGAAACCGGATATCATAAGAAGCTGCTTGAAAAGCTGCGGAGACTGAGGAAGCGCGTAGAACATTCCGGGATTGACACGGCTCGGCACAAGATAATCCCGCGCGCCTTCAGGTGTGCTTTTCGTGAGAACCGGCGTTTCAATATCAATAAATCCCAGACCGTTCAGGTACTGCCGAACCGATGACGCCGACCGGTGCCTTAAAATCAGATTTTTCTGAATATTCGGGCGTCTTAAATCGATGTGTCTGTACTTGAGGCGTACATTTTCAGAAACATCCACCGAGTCTTCAATCAAAAAGGGCGGCGTCCCCGCTTCATTCAAAATTTTAAGCTCTGTCGCAAAAACTTCTATATCCCCGGTCTTAAGATTCGGATTTGACATACCATCAGGGCGCATCGAAACTTTTCCACGAATACCTATTACATATTCGCTTCTTATGGCATGGGCCTTTTCGTGTACTTCCTTATTGAAATCGGGATTGAAAACAACCTGCGTAATTCCCTCCCTGTCTCTCAGATCGACGAATATCACTCCTCCGTGATCTCTTCTTCTCTGAACCCATCCCATGAGAACTACTTCAGAACCTGCATTACCTGATGAAAGCTCGCAGCAGTTATGGGTTCTCCTCATGCTTCCAAGTATATCAGTCAATTAAATGACTCCTTTTCTTTCTTCTCCGCATCAGGCGGATTCGCGCTCTTCGTGGTAAAATATGAACTTTTTTTACAAAACCGCCAGTTTCGATTTAAGATTATTGATGATACCTTCGATCTTAACCGGAACCTGTTCTTTCGTAGACATGTCTCTTAAAACCGCGACACCTTCATCAAGCTCCTTATCGCCTGCAATCAGAACATGACGGGCTCCGAGCCTGTCAGCTCTCTTCATAAGTCCTTTCAGGCCCTTGTTCGAATAATCGGTTTCGGTTTTTATTCCGTAAAGGCTCAAGGCGCATGACCATTCAAGAGCGGCGGTCTTAGCTTTATCCCCGAGGGCGGCTATAAAAATATCTATCCCGCCCGAGGCATCCTTATTCTGGGCGGCAACTATCTCTGCAAGCCTGTCAAGTCCGATGGCAAACCCGATAGCCGGCTGGGCCGGCCCGCCGAGAGACTCAATAAGACCATCATATCGTCCGCCTCCCGCAACAGCGCTCTGAGCGCCCAGAGAACCGGTCTGGATTTCAAAGGTGGTCCTTGTATAATAATCAAGCCCTCTCACAAGACGCTTGTCGATTTCATATTTTACGCTCAGGTTATTCAATGAGTCTTTGACTGCCGCAAAATGAGACTCACATTCAGCGCACAGGTGATCTATCATGGCGGGGGCATCCGCAACCTCTTCACGGCATGCCAGCACCTTGCAGTCAAGAACTCTAAGCGGATTTTTATCCTTCCTATTCTGGCAATCGGCACAAAGCTGAGTAGTAACTTTTGACAGGAACCTCTGAAGCGCCCGTGTAAAGCCAGGACGGCATTTGGGGCATCCAAGACTGTTCAGATGAACGCTGACATCCGAAACAGAGAGTCTCCGGAACAGTTCGGCCAGCATTAATATCAGCTCGGCGTCAACAAGAGGTGAATCCACACCCAGCACCTCCGCATCGATCTGATAAAACTGCCGGTATCTTCCCTTTTGCGGCCTCTCCCGCCTGAACATAGGGCCGATTGTGAATAATTTCTGGACAGGATCTACGGCGTAAAGCCTGTGCTGAATATAAGCCCTTACAATCGACGCGGTAGCTTCCGGGCGCATTGTGATTGAATCACCTTTTCTGTCGGCAAAAGTATACATTTCTTTTTCAACAATATCGGTGTCTTTACCTATGCTTCTTGAAAAAAGCTCCGTATGCTCGAGAACAGGAAGGCGGATCTCACAAAACCCGAAATCTTCAAAAAGGCTGACCGCCGTCTTTTCAATCTTCTGCCATACACCGGTTTCTCCCGGAAGTATGTCTTTGAAACCTCTGATTAGCTGGATCATTATTATTTACTTAAGCTCCTGATATAAATATTTAATATACATTTTTCCTTCAATTGGCCGGGAAAAGAATCTGATACGGTCATCAAATCTTTTTTTAGATAACCCAAATTTTTATTATCGTCCATTTCTTCAAATATATACACCCCCTGCCACATTTATTTATATCCCCCGCTTTTAATCATTTCAGACGGCCTGAAAATCTCCCTGTTGAATCTATCCGCCAGTCTTTCCAGTCTCTTTGCAAGCTCGCCCGGATCGATACCCTTTATCATGGCAATCAGTCCAAATGGGTTGCCTGTTGCATTTATGATAGCGGTGTCAATGTCTTCCAGCGAGCAGACGCCCATAGCCACAATTTTGGTAGCCTCATTGGCATTCACGGCCAGAAGGTCGAGCGGATCAAACTTGTCTGTCGCTTTAGACAATTCGATATTCGGCCGGCCTTTTGACCAGTCGAATAATCCCCTGCCCGATTTTTTCCCCAGATTCCCGGCCTTGACCATTGCCGCTATGGTTTTACCGGAAGCGAAATCCGGATGAACTTCTTTGGCAAAATAATTACTGCCGTGAACATAAATATCAAGACCGGTGTAATCCATTGTTTCAAATGGCCCCATGGGCATCCCAAGTTTGCGCATGACGGCATCAACCTCTTCAGGCCCGGCGATTTTTTTATCCAGAATGCAGTTAAGCAGCACACCCGCAGGCGCCTGAACACGGTTAACGATAAAACCGGGCACATCCTTTTTAACACGCACCGGGACTTTATTATTCTTTAATACGAAATCGTAACCAATCTGCATGGTCTCTTCCGACGTTTGCTCCCCTTTTATGACTTCCACCAGCTTCATGAGCACGGCAGGATTAAAATAATGAAGTCCCATAACCTTCCCCTGCCGCCCGGTAACCGATGCGATTTCAGTGATTTTCATGGTCGAAGTGTTGGATGCAAACAGGGTACGGGCAGGCGCAGATTTATCCATTTCACGAAATGTTTCTTTTTTTAAATCCATTATTTCGGGAATTGCTTCAATCACCAGGTCGGCTTCCTTAACCGCTTCACTGATATCCACACAGGGAACAAACAGTTCCCCCCGTATTTTATCATGATGTTCTTTCGGAATTTTTCCTTTTGAAACAAGTTTTTCCAAACTCTGATGAATGCGGGTGACCCCCCGGTTTACAAATTCATGGTTGATATCCCGCAAGTAGACCTTATATCCTGCGATGAGAGCGACTTCGGCAATACCGTGCCCCATATCACCTGCGCCTATGACCGCCAAAGTCCTGATGTCATCAATGTTCATTTAAGCCTCCTTCTGTCATGTTTTGCGATCGGCGGGGAGCGCTTTTTTCATACTTTGCGCCCGTTGCCTCACTCCTTACGACTTTTCACCCTTCACTTTTCATGCCTGTTTCAGATTTTAAATAGTTTCAGGGCCGAATCTCCGAGCTGTTCGTTTGCTGATTTAAGCTGCTCTTCACCCGATATAATCGCTACTCCGTGGTTTTGCCCCATATCACCAAAATACTTTTCCGCGGTTTCGATCACTTTTCCCCGGGTGACTGCAAGAACCCCGCTTTTATAACGCGCTCTCAGCTCATCCGAAAGAGATACGATTTTCCGGTAAAACGCCTTTCTTGCCGCAGGACCCGGAGGATCAGGCTTATCGGTTTCGGCGCAGACCTGCAAGACAGCCTCTTTGACATCTTCATCAGAAAATTTTCCCGACCTGATAAATGCCGGAACTTCCCTGTATACCTTGAGAGTGTTGATTATATGCGGATCTCTGTAGGAAGCACAGGAGAAGAGGCCGTCTTCAGGACTGTAAATGGAATACCCGCCGTATGCGCCTCCCTTTTCACGGATCTCACGGTGAAGGTACATGGACTTAAGCAGCTTCCCGGTAACGGCAAGCGCCGGCGCGTCTTCATGCTCCATGCGTACGGCGTTAAAAACGCATGCTACAAAGGAAACGGCCGATGAGGTGCTCCAACCCTCATTCGGCATCTCTTTGTCGGTTGAGAGGCCGTTTAATGAATATGAGTCGCGGATGCCTTCCCGGAGCTCTGCGCTGAGTGAAAGAGCATGCGGAAGGGCGGCGGATAGAGCGTGCCCGTCGCCAATGACCGCTGTTTTGAAATTATTCCCTGTCATGATTCCGGAAGCCATCCCGGCAAGGTCATCCGCTATCAATTTCAGTTTTTCCCCGGAAAGGTCTTCGGTAAGTTTTTTTATGAAAAGAAGCTGATGAATCCCGTTCCATTTTTCATTCAACGCCGAGGTTTTTGAAAAATTCCGGGAGGCTAGGGAAATGGCCAGCCTGTGACCGCCCGGCACAACCATCGATTCGAGTCCGGCCCTGTATTCAAGAAGAAGGTTTTTCAAACGCGGAAGGTCGGAATAATCGTGCCTGAAGAGAAGCTCTTTGATTATGTCGAACATCATGTCGACATTTCTTGCCAGACATTTCCCGTTAAAGGAGACAAACGGAACGCAGGAGCCGGATATGCCAAACCCTGTTCTTGCATTTGCGGAGAGGCCGATTCCGCCGGTATATGCATCGATACGCTTTGCCATCTCCGAATAATTTCTGACGGTGGTTCCCGTCCTGGAAAAGGCAAAACAGAAAAAGGGAACGAGCGGAATCAGCTTCTCGTCTGTTAATCCGGTCCCGGCTGCCGAGGCAAAGTAGAAAATCCCTCCAGTGGGCTGCTCATAACATGAAACAGGAACAGTTCCATATGAAGCAGTCTCCTTAACATCCTCGACGGAAGGCGGTATGTCTGAGATCTCAAGGGTCGGAAGGCAGGAGAGATCCTCCTTTTTCCCCTGAAGGGCTTCAAGACTCTTTGCATCTTTTCTGATTTTCTCAATATCGCTTTTACTTAAACCGTCCTTTATCTTTTCAAGCTCTTCCGCAACCCGCCTGATCTCCCTCTCCCCCATATCATGATCCGGAACAAG
>CAZOEH010000155.1:0-6805 GCA_964578785.1 uncultured Desulfonema sp.
AATTCAGTTTAGAGCAACTTTACCACTTAAACAACTGTACAATTTTCCCAGACCAGCGCTCGGTTTCCTCTTTAAATGTTTTATATTCGACGGCCTAACAACGTTTAGACCGGTCCGCATAAGAAGCGGATATTCATCTTTAAGTCCGGATTAACCACCATTGATACAGCAATTATATTAACAATATATCTATTAAATTAAGAATGTTGTAATGAACTAAAATTCTGAGCAAGAGAGAAAAAGAGAAAGAGAGTGAGCAAAGCCAATTGAAGAAAACAACCACTGTTAATGAATTCTATTCATCAGTCGCAGTTAATAAACGGAAAGCATCATTGAATTTTTTACCTTTTATAATATTGTTGCCGCAGAAATCAAGAGAAATTTTATATCAGATGCCAATGAAGGAACGAGCATGAATCGTTGACCATGTTCTTCCTGGATGTAGATTCCGGATTGGGCAGCTAAAGAGTAAGGGATGGTGAACTGCATCAGGAGCATCAACTCTTGATTTTCTTAGCATATAAATGGCATTAAGTAGGCGTTCGGGCTGTAAACTACAAATACAAAGGGCCTGAATATCCCCCTTGGTGATTCATATATCCTCTATCCTGACAATGTGCAGCGGAGCAAGAATTTTTCCTTTTAGGTCGATAGAATAGCCATCGAACAGATTGTTCACATCATCTTCGGGATCAAGGAAGTTAAAATACGCTCTCAAGACACAGAACGCAAAGTAGTCTTTTTCTGAAAGGAAGGAATACGGTATAGTACAGTGTATTACCAGTGGAACTGACTTAGCAGGGTCAACATCAACGTGAAAGCCAACACAACCCAAGAGGATTTCAGGGCCTTTCAGGCAAAAATGATTCTCTGGGCTTTTCGCAGATTTGTAACTCAATAAGAACCAAGGGCCTGGGCTCCGTTGATATCTGTATTCCCACAATCTTTTCCCTTGCTCTGTTTGATGTTTCTCTTGGGAAAGTTTTATCGTCTCTTCGGATAGTGGAAGAATGCCCTTTTCAATAAACACCCGTTTGTCGCTATGACGAGTACAGTGATACCCCATAAATTTAGTATTGTTATCTATATTCCTTTTATCCCATTCATATAGAAACTGTGCTGATGTCAAACCGAGAAACCCAGATACATCGGCCAGCATCTGCGTGGCGACCCCCCAGAATTCAGATGAATTTGTCTTTCCGTTGTCCTTAAGACTGGAATACATTTCTACCGGATCGAACCAGCCCTCAGAAACCTGATTCACCGCAGCCTGAATAGACTCTGAATTATCGATGTCAATAATCATTTCTCATATAACGGAAATCTCACCTGCGGTGGCTTTTAGCCGTTAGGTGGAGCGCCGGGTTGGGTTTTGCTATTATAGTGAACCGCAGAATAACAACTGGTATCCATAGCGACCGATCAACATACCAGCAAAAGCAACTATAATATTGGAAATAGTTCCAATTAGGAATGAAGTTAAACGTTGTGATCCCCAGCGATGCCTCGCAATCAAATAATCAATATCATCGACATCTTTTAACTTGTCGGGAATTGAAATGATACTGCTCCATACCTCCCACTTTGAAACAACCTTGAATGCTAGCCAACCAGCAATAAGTTCGTATGACTGGAGCCAAGTTGCTCCGAAAAAAAGTAACCGCTCAAGAAGCCCAAGCCAATAACTAGCTCTCGGTATTTCGGTATCCCTTGTTAGAATATCCCATTTATCTTTCAAAGCATCGTTGGGAGGATGGGATAAAGAATATTTTTTTACATACCTTACAAATGGACCAACTATAAGGCCAAGCAAAATAGTGCTTATAACACCTGTAAATACCTGGATAACTGTAGTCATATGTCACTCCTTACCCAACAATGTTTAGACCGATCCGCATATTATGCGGAATTTCAGTTTTAAGTCCGGGGTATACGGGACGTTCGTGCAGAACGTTCATAACCCTAAATTCATGTCATCTATATCCTGTTCCCCATCTGCTGATATCAACCCCATCGTGCATGAGTTCGAGGATCATATCAGGGACATTCCACACTAAGAATCTTGGTATTGATCGTCGTCTGATCATTATCGCAAGTCCTGTACTACACGGATATAATAAATGTCTTCGAGCAAATGAGTAGCAAATTAATACGTATATGTAATGCGTCAAAAAGAACGCATGAGAATTTTGATGGGATTGCTTAAAAAGCGGCTTTAAAAGACCATAATACTTCTGGTTTGTCAATGCATTTTAAGCTGTTTGTATTGGCTGAAATACCCCTGTTAAGCCGCGATTTCGTTAGGAAGTTCCCAACCAGGAAAGACAAGAACCCCCGGATGTACTTTTAAGGCACGAGCTAATACTTTAGCTCTTTCAACCCCTAGTTGGACACGATTATTTTCTATTGCCGAAATAGTTGCCTGAGGAATACCAGTAAGCTGCGATAGTTGATTCTGGCTTAACTCCTGCAACTCGCGAACAATGCGTATAGATTCACCGGCAGAAACCTCGATTCTTTTCTTTGCGGGTTTATATCCGTTCATTTATGACCTCCGATAGTCATGAGCTGTTATAGATTCAATTTGAAAAAGCATCTCTTCAGGAATAGTCCGGTAAATAACTCGCCACTGATCACCAAGGCGAGAAGACCGGTAACCTTTCCATTTTCCAGATAAGGTTTCATCATGAAAGCCCTTGATCAGCCGTAGCCCTTGCGGTCCTGAGATTGAAGCAATATCTTTCCATTTCTCGAATCGCTTAAGCACCTCATTTGGGACTGATGTGATTTGTTTATCTATTCTGCGATGTTCTTCAATTCGCCACATACTATATTATATATATACCATATATGATATGTCAACCACGATCTTTAAAAGTTAAAGTTTTCATGGTTCCACATAGGGGTATATTGGGTCCATTTTTTTTGCGTTTCTGTTTTTTCCCCCGCAGCAAATACAACGCTTCCTTTATATAAAAACAACCTTCAGATAACTTTTTTCCGGATACGGATACTCTCTCGTGTACCCTCGCATGATAAAATAGCAAGTTATGAGCGAAATAATCTATATAATGCGTCAAAAAGAACGCATGAGAATTTTGATGGGACTGCTGAAAAGTGGCCTTAAAAGACCATAATACTTCTGATTTGTCAATGAATTATAATGGTTTGCCTGAAATTCTGTGAGAGAGATGCATGTCACATGCGATCCATCCAATAGTTCGGGCGATGCCGAAGGTCAGCGACCGCGATGATGCGAACAAATCCAGACTTGACTTGATAAATTACGCCAAATGGGAACCGGTTTACAAGGCAGCGACGGGTATTCTTGGACATTGGCGACCACGCTTCAGGGTATTGGATAATGCGGTAAATTGTTGCGTAAACTTCTTGGGCAAACTCTATACCGAGGCCATGTCGGCAGTCTTCATAGTATTCAACAGCCCTGTCAAATTCCGTTTCAGCATGCTTGTGAAAATAGAATTTCACTTTCCGTGCTTTGCTCGAATTTTGGCGAAAACTTCTTCACCGGGAACCAGTGTAGCTTTTCCTTCCTCAATTTGGGACACGCGACGTTCCGCTTCCTCTGCCCAAAGGCGCTCGATTTCCTCATCGACCGGAAGGTTTAGGCTCGTGAGAAGCTTCTCAACCAGGCTTATACGAACATCTGACGGGAGGGATAGGGCTTCTTCGACAACTCTGTCATTTGTTGATGTCATAGGATTTCTCCTTTACTGAACTATTTAAACATATATCTCAAGGTAAGACAATAATGATTCCCGGTAATAACTTCCGACCAATTATTCTAAGCTTTGCGGGTTCTATTGTTTGCGCCCCACTTGAACGGCGGGTTCGGCCCCTTGCACTCTGCCGGGCTATGCCGCCTGCAACAGGAACTCGACCTTCACAGCTTCGAATGGGAAAACGATGCGCCCGTCATCTGTGCGGTCGAGAACTCCGGCGTTGAGTAATGCAGTAACATCGCCATGGACGGCCTTAACATCGCGCCCGACTCGTCGCGCTGCTTCGCGAATTGATACAGGACCCGCTCCGCAAAGACCCTTAAGCAACTCCCACCGTTTTGTGGTTAACACCCGCCAAAGCAATTCCGGAGTCGCGAAACTGATGCGTGCGGATTTTTGGGGTTTACCCGTCTTCCAGGCACGGGCGAAGTCTGCCATCGAATCGGCAGGCGTTTGTACATCAAGTGTTAAAATTTTCATGGTTCCACCTCGCGATATCATTCTGGAAGTCCACGACCAACTGCTCCGGTGTCGTGAACAAGTAAGCGCTTTCCTTTCCACCAAAATGCCGGTGATCGCCCTTCCCGACTTCGTTGTCGTAGCGCAAAACGCATTCACCACGCACGATGTACGCCAGTCTGTATTTGAATCCGTGTAACGCCCCTTCGATCGGCTTTGAAAGACGCCACAACACCAACTCCGCGAACGCCGATTCAGAGTAGGCAATGCGAGTACAAATGAGTTCAACGGCTTTCATGTTGGAGATCATACCAACATCGGTTGTCATTGTCAATCACTCAAATGATAAAAGCGACCGCAATACTTCCGGTTTGTCAATGAATTATAATGGGTTGCCTGAAATTATGTTGGAGAAATGTGCATTGCCTTATCCCCGGAATTGTGACTTATGAATACGCGCAGGGTTGCATAGAGTGGCTGTCTAAAGGTTTAATAACGGCTCAGTTTTTTTGGGTCCGGTAAATTTTCATGTTGGGGCAAGAAAATCGGCTTGACAATTCGACTTTAACATGTACAATAAGCTGTACAGGAGGTATAAAAAAATGGAGGCTATTACCTATACAGCCGCAAGGCAAAACCTATCGAAAACAATGGAAAAAGTTTGTAGTGACCGTGCCCCGGTGATTGTGACCCGAAAATCATCGGATTCTGTGGTCATTATGTCTCTTGAGGACTTTGAAGCCCTTGAAGAAACAGCCTACCTCTTACGATCCCCGAAAAACACAAGACGGCTGATTGAGTCTATTGCCCAACTTGAAAATGGCAATGGAATTGAAAAGGATCTCATAGAGTGAGGCTCATTTTTTCTGACCACGCTTGGGACGATTACATCTATTGGCAACAAACTGATAAAAAAATTCTTCGACGTATCAATACCCTCATCAAGGAAACTATGCGCAATCCTTTTGAAGGTGTTGGCAAACCTGAGCCCTTAAAACACGCTCTTTCTGGATACTGGTCCAGGCGAATAACGGACGAGCACAGATTCATATATAAAGTTTCCGAAGATGCAATTCTTATCGCTCAATTGCGATACCACTACTGATTCAACCTTATAGCCCAACGCCAAGCTTAAGGGGCGCGTGTGGAGCGGCAGCGTAATGAGCATCATGTGGACGTTCAAGCAGAACGTCCATAACCCTAATTTCATGCCGTCTATATCTTGTTTTCCATCTGCTGATATAAACCCCGTCATGCATGAGTTCGAGGGTCATATTCGGGACATTCCACACTAAGGACATTGGTATAGATCGTCGTCTGACGTCATTATCAAAAGTAGAGCCTCCCACGTTCAGATATCGTAACCGGCTTCGAGCAAATGAGAAGCAAACTAATGTGTGTATATGTAATGCGCCAAAAAAAACGCATGAGAATTTTGATGGGTCTGCTGAAAAGCGGCTTTAAAAGACCATAATACTTCCGGTTTGTCAATGAATTATAATGGTTTGCCTGAAATTCTGAAATATCAAGATTCGATTCATCCCGGAAGGGAATCGCTTTATGAAAATTAAACTGAAAGTTAAGCGGGCACTGCTGTTTGCGCTCTGGGTTGAAGCGATGGTTATGCTTTAATTTCATTTATTGGCAATATTTGCTTCCCATGGCGGATAGTAAGAATAAATATTTGTTCTGCTTCAATACGATAAATTATTCGGTAATTACCGTAAATAAGCTCTCTGAATTGATTGTTTCTAATTTCGGGAATAATCCTGCCGATTTCCGGGGAAGATTTTAGTTGCTCAACTTTTGAAAATACTGTTTTAATCCATTTTTCTGCTGCCGATGGTTTGTCCTGGGCAATATAGTCTGCGATTTCTGAAGCCCTGTCGACAGCCAGCGGTGACCAGACGATGTTCATTTTTGGACTCGCTTTAAAACTTTGTCCATTGCGTCCTCATGATCTATACCTTGTCCATTTTCGATCTGGCTTAAGGATATTTGAACATCCGTTAAAAGTTCAATTTTTTCTTGCATCGATTCAAATTCATTTGCGTCTATCAGAACGGCAACGCCTTTTCC
The DNA here is from genome assembly GCA_964578785.1 of uncultured Desulfonema sp. Classification (GTDB taxonomy): domain Bacteria; phylum Desulfobacterota; class Desulfobacteria; order Desulfobacterales; family RPRI01; genus RPRI01. Next base: position 6,282 of record CAZOEH010000155.1, read on the forward strand.
ATGCTGAGTAATTATCAATGGTCTTTTTGTATCGTGGACTTGCTTGATAAAATTTGCGATGCCGGTTCTTATCTCAGATAAAGGTTTAATATCCTGGTTAATTTTTAGTCTTTGCATCTTGCACCTCATTTCAGTTAATATTTTTGTACAATATAACGTACAAAAAAGATGCGTGCAAGATATTTTTTAGGCATAACGAAAAGCTGAGTGGGCAGCGTGAGGGCTGATGAGAAACAACGACGAATTTCTGTAGAGGACGTATATCCTTAGATGCCGATTTTCATGGTCAAAAACATCATTCTAAGGTCGAAAACCACCCCATCCTTACACCCTTTTAATCATGAATACAAGCACTTCTCGTGGTCCGACCCTGGTCGAGCGGTGACGAATCATGAATACAAGCACTTCTCGTGGTCCGACCCTGGTCGAGCGGCACGCTTTTTCTGGACGAAGTCAGCGAACTGGCGCTGTCCATTCAAAAAGATTTTCTGCGGGTGCTTCAGGAGCATCGCATTCGGCCGGTC
>CAZOEH010000156.1:0-3348 GCA_964578785.1 uncultured Desulfonema sp.
AAATCACAAGAACTCTCCCGCCCAGGGCGGGATCAAACAGCTTGTGATTTTTAACTCTCAATAATTGTAAAAATCTATTTCCCAAAAATCTCAAATCCGTTCGCATATGCCTTTTTACGCGACCGTCAATTATAAGTTTTTACCTGTTTGCTTTTCTTATTCCAAGTTGATCCTGGGCTATAATCCACTTGCATATATTGGCCGACCCCTCGACCATTGTATATGTGGGCGTATCCCTGTAATACCTGGCAACCGGATATTCCGTTGAGTAGCCGTAAGCCCCCAGGATGCGCATCGCATAGACCGAACATTTTGTAACAACCTCTCCGGCAAAGTATTTTGCATGGGCTACATCAAGGCCGTTATTCAGATTTCCCTGATCCTTTACCCAGGCTGCTTTATAAACCAGAAGGCGGGCTGCTTCGATTTCAGCCGACATCTGGGCTATCATGTCCTGGTTCATCTGGAACTCACCGATTAATTTTCCGAATTGTTTCCGGGTATTGCAATATTTAATTGCTATATCAAGACAGGCCTGAGCAAGCCCGACTGCTCCTGCTGCAGCGGAAAGCCTGGTCTGATTTAAAGAACTGAATACTATTTTAGCCCCGTCACCGGGTTTCCCAAGCATATTTACTTTTGGAACCTTTGTGTCTGTGAGAAAAATTTCACCGGTGGGGGATGAGTGTGAGCCCATTTTGTCGAGACCGGATGTCTTGACTCCGTTGAAATTTTTGAGTTCAACCACGAAAGCCGATAATCCTTTCGAACCTGCCGCACGGTCCGTGTAAGCATAATAAATCACAACATCGGCATAACTGGCATTTGAAATCCATGTTTTTGATCCGTTCAGCAGAAAATAATCGCCTTTATCTTCCGCGGTTGAAACCATCGACATTACATCAGATCCGGCATCCGGTTCTGTAATTGCAAAGCCGCCCACATAGTCAGCGCTTACAAGCCCGGGTATGTATTTCTTTTTTGTCTCTTCATTTCCGTATTTGAAGATAGTGTATGCACAACCCAGTGTTTGCATATTTATCTGGACCCTTAAGGAGCTTGATGCTCTTGAGATCTCTTCCGTGACTATCATCGCAGCCAGCCAGCCCATGTTATCTCCACCGTACTCTTCAGGGATAACGGTGCCAAAAAAACCGAGATCACCCATCGGTTTTAATGCTTCTTTATAAGGGAAATAATGGTTTTTATCCCATTCATCAGCGTTTGGAGCGATTTTTTTTGCTGCGAACTCACGCACGGCTTTGCGCAGCATTTCAAGTTCCTTGGATAGGGCAAAATGCATCTTCAATTCCTCCTGTTCTAAAATAGTCTCAACATTGACGTCTTAGTATAATTTTATTAAGATAGTATCCATCAGGAAACGAATTTTGGACACTATCGAGTTTGCAATCAGGAAATCGGAAATTTTGGGCAAGCTCAAGAAAATCAAGGGATTGCGCGGAGACATACGCGATGTATGTCGCACAAGAAATCCCGCAGATTGACACAGAGATCGCACAAAAGGGCCACTTCCTGATTGCAAACTAAGCTACAATATAACTGTTCTATGACAGAAAAAAGAGTCGCTTGTCAATCACGCTTTTTGAAGTTCAGCCTTGTTGATAAGATTAAGGGCGGATTCGCGAATTTTATCTTTAAAAACATGTTTTATTGCAGCATTAAGCATGTCTAAAGAGATTACCTTGTTTAACCTGGACATTACGGCAAGGGAGGCCAGTGCCCAGTCCTGGTTTTTAAATCCCTGTTCTTTTAAATCAATATCGAATACGGTTGCCCGCGTTTCGGGTATATCAACACCCTTAACCCTTATTATCAGTGTATTTTCATCGAGGTTATCGAAAAGGTATTTTCTTCTGTCAACCCCCTCATGTGCAAGAGCGATTATGACGGACGGTTTTTCTATTCCTGAAAAACCGATCTCTTCCGGAGAGAGGATTATTTCACTGATTGATGGTCCTCGCAGCACGGTAATATTGTAATCGTTTTTCTGAGTTACCTTTAAACCGGCAGTCATGCCTGCAGTGCATAAAATATCACCGGCTGTTATTATCCGCTGCCCCGCGCTTCCGAGTATTATCACTTCCCGCCTCCCCGATTCAGGAGGAGCATATTCGGCGTTAATTCCTGCAGGAAGCGTGACCTTTTTAAGATCCGAAACAAGCTCGCTGTAATGCAGTCCGTATTCTTTTCTCAAATTTTCTTTTATGGCGCCTGTAAAAGATTCATTGCCTGCAAGTGATTCATCTATTGTCTGAGGGGTCAATTTGTTTCTCTTTGTGTATCTGCCCGGACAGATGCCCCACATGTCAATCAGCGAAAAACCTTCAAACCGTATGGCCTTTTCTATTTCATCAGTGATGTCGTTGCTGTAGCTTGAGCAGCGGGAAACATAAGGCGCACCGGCAGACCGCGCCACAGAGCAGACATCGAGAGGTTTTTCAAGACGGTTCAGGAAAGCGGAGCCCACCTGCGCTTCCGGAGGAGTTGTTACTGAAAACTGGCCGCCGGTCATACCGAAATTGAAATTATTCAAAATCAGAAGGGTAAGATTCAGATTACGCCTGCAGGCAGCCAGCAAATGGGCGCCTCCTATTCCAAGTCCCCCGTCTCCCATTGTAACTATCACGTTCAGATCAGGCTGAGCCATTTTAATGCCCGCGGCGTAAGTTAATGCGCGTCCGTGGAGCCCGTGAAATGCGTGGGTATTGAAAAAAGTATCAAAAAGGCCTGAGCAGCCTATGTCGCTTACAAGAACCACCTTATCCCCCGTGAGACCCATGTTTGAAAAAGCCTTGTCGAGAGCTTTTACAACACGTTCATGAGAGCATCCGGGGCAGAAAACGGGCGGCCTGCCTGTGTTCAATAAACTATCCATTGCAGAGAACCTCCGTTATCTGGTGCGGGGTAATAAGTCTGCCGTCCATCTGGCCGAAGAATTCAACGCTTTTGTCAGGCAAGATACGCCTTATTTCTCCAAAATATTGTCCCATGTTCATCTCGAAAACAAAAACACGTTTTGCCGTTCCGGCTTTATCCTGTATAAGCTTTTCCGGAACCGGCCATAGGGTTTTTAATATAAGAAGAGAGACCGGCTTTCCCCGCCTTTTTTGTTCATCGTAAACCGCTTTTGCGGCGCGCGCCGTTACACCGTAAGTTATGATAAGCGTACCGGCTTCTTCTTCAGTTAAGCTTTCATGAAAGGAAAAGGAATCAATTTCCGATTCGATTTTGTTTTTAAGCCTGTTCTGAAACCTGGCAATAACATTGTAATCGGTCGTGATAAATCCGTCTTCTCCGTGGGTGGAGGAGGTCTGCCGGACCAATATC
>CAZOEH010000156.1:3358-6790 GCA_964578785.1 uncultured Desulfonema sp.
GTCAATTACTGCCGGTCTTTTAACGGCGTCAGGGTCGAAGCTTTCCTTTGTCATGGCAATCTCTTTGTTTGATGCTATAAAGACAGGACATCTGAACTTTTCAGCAAGATTAAAAGCATGCATTGTAAGAATAAAACAGTCTGCTATGTCAACCGGTGCAAGAACAATCACAGGTAATCCTCCGCTGCTTCCCCACCGCATGAACTGAATATCTCCGTCTGCGCCCCGAGTTGCCGAGCCGGTTGACGGCCCCAGTCTTTGAACATCGACTATTACGAGCGGAATTTCGCTTCCTATGGCAAATGAAATTTGTTCGCTGTACAGGCTTATGCCGGGGCCTGAAGTTGCGGTCATGGATTTGAGGCCCGCCATTGAGGCTCCAAGGCAGTATCCGATCGATGCAATTTCATCTTCTCCCTGCATGCAGATGCCGCCCGCAGGAGGCATGATTTTAAGCAGGGTATTGAAAATGGTTGTGGCCGGGGTAATAGGGTATCCGGCGAAAAAGCGGCACCCTGAAGCTATTGCTCCCCAGGCAACCGCCTCATTACCTTCCATCAGACATGAAGACATATAATTTTTCCTTAATAAAATTGGCGGTTCCGTAAAAAACCATTCCGCTGCATTCCTCAAGATTTCTGACTTGAAAAATGATCTTTTTACCTGCCGTCTGAAACAGCTTATTACGATACCTTGAAATTGATGTGTCAGGCAAAAATGAAAAGGCTTATACAGAAAACGGGAAAAAATTTAAAGTAAAAAGATTATTTGAGAAATTCAGCTTATTTCACTTACAATTTCTGAAGCAGGAACAAGATTTACGTTTTTACGAAGATAAGGGAGCATCTCCTGAATGATCCCGTAAGTTTCGGGATACGGATGAATTATTGCTACCGCTTCGCCGTGTTTGCCGGCAAGTTTTACCAGTTTATATATCTGATCCCGTATATATTTCGGCTCCTGCACATGATCAAGAAAGATATCTCTTTCCGCAAAAGAAACCTTTAAAAGCCTTGCTGATGGTTTGCACAGAGTTTTTGCAGTCGTCCTGCTGTCGATAAAATAAAGACCCTTTTTTTTAAGTACGGAAAAGATCTGATACATCTGTGTATCGATGCTGGTCATTTTTGAACCCATGTGATTATTTACGCCTTTAACAAAAGGAATTTCGTCAAGATTTTTGTTGAGCTGGCTTATGAGCTGGTCGGGCGACATTGATGTAAGAAGCGCTCCGGGTCCAGGGGAGATTTCCGGGTATTCTTCCGGCTCCATAGGAAGATGGAGCATGGTTTCAATTCCTTTGTTGTAGGCTGCCGTGGAGATGCTTTTTTGATAAGGGCTGAAAGGAAGCACGGAAAAAGTAAAAGCGGCATCGAGTTCCAGATAGTTCATTGCAAGATCATGATCGTATCCAAGGTCATCTATGATAATTGCCACTTTCGGCAAAGAGCCGGCAGGTTGCTTTTTTCCTTTTACAGGAATTTTACCTGGAAGCTCTTCACCTTTTGGGTATACTTCAAAAACAGGCTGTTTTGACACAGTCTCTTTCTTTTCCGGCAACTTTTTGAATATATAATAATCTGCAAAAAAACCGGTTCCGGCAACTATAATAAGAAGGATGAAAAAACCTACAAAAACTTTACTGATATTTGATTTGAAATCCCCGGATTTTTTCAACCCCTGTCCGGACTTCTTAGTTTGTTTTCTTTTAGTCATAGATTAAACTGTGTTCCCGCGGGTTAAAACCAAATATATAAATCTGAATAAGCAGCTGTAACAAAATAACTGTAACATTTGAATTTTACGGCCGTCATAAGGATCCGTAATAAAGTATTCAAAAAAGCATAGGTTATTTCGTAACGGCTCCTAAGGGTTTAATTTGTTTTTGAAAATTTCATAACTTAAAAGTATTTCAAGGGCGTGTAATACCTGGTTGTCCGACTGGAGCCCTTCGCTAGTAAGGGGTCCGAGTCTGTAATCCGGTTCGCGCACTTTAATTTTTTTCACCGGGTCTTTTTTTTCTTTGTCTGTTTTTGCGCCTGCCCCCGGCTCTTTATCTTTTTTCTTTTCGTCGGGAGATGAATCAAGATGATTCTTTAAATCTTTTTCCTTAATCATTCCCTCATCATCATAATTGCTTTCATCTCCTGCCGTCTTATGCCTTAAAACGATGTCAGGTTCAATGCCCTTTGCCTGTATGGATCTTCCGCTCGGAGTGTAATACCTTGCAATTGTCAGTTTCAGGGCATATCCGTCCCGTAATGTTTCAACGCTCTGAACAGATCCTTTTCCGAAAGATGTTGTTCCCACGATAAGAGCTCTTTTATGATCCTGGAGCGCTCCGGCGACAATTTCTGCCGCACTTGCGCTTCCTCCGTTAATAAGAATCACCATGGGATATGTTCTTTTAACCTTATCCGGATGAGCATTATAAATCTTTGAATTTTTTTTATGCCGGCCCTCTATCGAGAGAATTTTTCCGTCTTCAATAAATATATCTGATACTTTGACTGCCTGGTTTAAGAGGCCTCCCCCATTGTCGCGGAGGTCAAGTATAAGCCCTTTAAGTGGAATGGTGTCAGATTCAAATTTATCTAAAGCCTTAATCAAGTCATCCGTTGTATTTCCTGTAAAATTTGTTAACCATATATATCCGTAACCGGGTTTTATGGAAACCGATTTTATGCTTTCTACGGGAATTATATCCCGCACAAGAGAAAATTCAATCGGTTCGGTTGCGCCTTCCCTTGATACTGTCACTACAACAGTAGTCCCCTTAGGACCTCTCATTTTGCTTACAGCGTCTCGCAGGTCTTTGGGGGTGGCTCCGTCTATCCGTATGATTCTGTCTTTTGCTTTTATCCCGGCTTTAAAAGCCGGTGTTCCTTCGATAGGAGATATAACCGTAATGAAATTATTCTGCATTGTTATATGGATTCCTATACCCGGAAATTCTCCTTCGGAATCTATTTGCAGATCTTCGAATGCTTCAGGAGGAAGCAGTGAGGAATGAGGATCCAGCCCATGAACCATCCCCTGGATGGCTTTTTGTATCAGATCTTTGGTGTCGACCGGATCAACATAGTTCTTTTCGATAATTTCAATCACATCACTGAATATTTTCAGGCCTTTATAGGTTTCTTCCCCGCTGGCCGAAAGATCACGGTAAAAACCTGCTCCTGCAGTTAAAAAAGCTGCAGCAATTATAACCGTTATCCAAAGTTTTATATGATGATTTCTCTTCTGGTTCATTTTCTCTCCTTATGCCGTTCTTACCATTTAAATGGCGCGGTTGTTTTTTACGACGGCTTAAACCATTCAACCGGATCAACGGGTTTTCCGTGGTGTCGAACCTCGAAGTATAGTCCGGGCCCGGATAAAGAACCGGCTTCGCCTGCTGTGGCTATTACCTCTTCGGTTTCCACCATATCG
>CAZOEH010000157.1:0-6702 GCA_964578785.1 uncultured Desulfonema sp.
CTCGTTGAAACCATTCCAGCTTCAGGCGGCAAATGTCATGCTTTCCAAGGAGTTCGGAACATTGAGAGCGCCGACCGGATGCGGCAAGACGGTCATGGCTCTTTATATCATAGCGCAGCGGATGCAGCCGGCATTGATAATAGTTCATACAAAAGAGCTTGCCTTACAGTGGATCGAAAGGATTGAAACATTTCTTGGAATCCCCGGAGAAGAGATAGGAATAATAGGCGCCGGCAAAAAAAAACAGGGCGTCAAAATAACCGTAGCTCTTGTTCAGTCCATATATAAGTGCGTTGAAGAAGTATCTTTAAGAACCGGTTTCCTCCTGGTGGACGAATGCCACAGAACTCCCAGCAGAACATTCACCGAGGCGGTCACCGGTTTTGATTCTAAATATATGCTCGGATTGTCGGCGACGCCATGGCGCAGGGATAATCTGTCGAAGCTTATATTCTGGCATCTTGGAGATATCCGGCATGAAGTCGAGAAAGCGGGGCTGATTGAAACGGGAGATATAGTGCCCGCTGAGGTCATTGTAAGGGACACGGATTTCAGTCCCTTTTTTGATCCCGTCAACGAATACAGCAGGATGCTCTCGGAACTGACCTCAAATGACGGCAGGAATCATCTTATTGCGTCAGATGTGGCAAATGAAGTGAAAAACGGGACAGGAAGCTGCTGCCTGGTTCTTTCGGACAGAAAAAAACACTGCGATACGATACGGGCGCTTCTCAAATTCAGGCATAAAATATCATCCGAACTGCTCACCGGAGACGTGCCTGATGCCGGCAGAAAAGAGATTCTTGACCGCCTTAATAACGGGGAAATAAAAGTTCTTGTAGCTACGGGACAACTAATCGGGGAAGGATTCGACTGCAAAAGTCTCTCCACTCTTTTTATAGCCACGCCCATTAAATTCAGCGGGAGGGTGCTTCAGTATCTTGGAAGGGTTTTAAGGCCTGCTCCCGGAAAAAATAAAGCCGTTGTTTACGATTATGTCGATGTAAAAGTTGATATATTAAAAGCGGCAGCCGCATCAAGGCAGAAAGTCTACGCTTCGTGGAAAGCATAGAACCGTGGTTCGTTGATAGTTGATCGTGCTTCGTACATCGAATTTCGCACTTCGATGTACGATGTACGATATTCGATGTTCGCTTTTCGCTCCTTATTTAGCCCTTACCGTATACCCTTCCCTAATAAGATCCCCTGAAACAATAAGAGCTTCCGCACTGTCGTCAAAAACTCCTGTTATCTTGATTTCACCGGTTTTAGACCCTGGCACAAGGAACCTGTTGCCGTGCATTCCGACTAGTAAACTGGTCCCGAAAACCTCAAACGCCTTACCCTGAGTGACACCCATATTGCTTCCGGAAGATATGGTAATTTTATCCCCGGAAACCGAAGATACATATCCTTTCCAAGCCTCTCTTTTCATTCTCTCGCATACCTTTTTCCCCGCTTTCCTGGCAATCTGTTCGAAAGCCTCTTTTAAAAAAGCCGGTTCTATTTTCCCGGATTTTATAGATTCCATCTCGATATCATCCGAATATTTTTTGTGTGTGAAGCTTTCATCAAGTATCTTTGTGCCGGTTTCAGTGTCAAGAAGACCGATATTAACGGTCAGACTTACAGCGGGATCGGAATCTTTCCACAGCAGAATGCCCCGTATCTCATCGCTGGTTTTTATATCGGTTATGGAACCGGTCATTATTGCAGTCAGCCCCAGTTCCCTGCCGGTTTCACAAAGCTTAAAGTTGTCAATGCCTCCGGATGAGAGCCTTGGAAGCTTTTCAAAACCTGAAGGATATTTTTCATCGCCGGTCTTGAGAAGAATAAGTCCGGAACAGTTATCCTGTAAAGTTCCTGCAAGATTGTTCCCGAGAGTTTCCTGGAAATTATCCAGCGAATAAAAAGTTCTGTTCTCAATGACTGCCATTCCCATGCTTTTTCTAAGGCTCCCGGGGGAAACTTTTCCCGCCGAAGCAGTTTTGGGTTTTGCTTTTACTGCAGGGGCATAAACAACATTCACGGGAGCGGCCGGCGGAAGATTATCCGTCTTTGCCTGCACAATCGGCTCTTTTTCCTCCTTTAATGCAACCGGCGGAGTTGCGGGCGTAAGCTTATCGGATTTTGCCTGAAGAACGGGAGTTTTTTCCTCTTTCGCAGGTGTTTTCTCTCTCGGGTATAACACGGCATTAACCTTCCTGTTCTTATCGCCTTCAACCTTAACCCGTCCGTCATTCCTGTATATGGTTATCCGGGAGCCCGTGACGGAATTCTTCTGGTCAAAAACTCTGGAATTCTCTCCCGTTAAAACCACGACCATTGTTTTTGTATCGTATTCCGCCTGCTCTGTAAGGCCTGTGCCCTCTTCCGATTTTATTTCAACATTTCCAATTGCGACAATCTTATCAATTGAATCCGCCGTTCCGGGAGCTGCTTTGCTTTCCGAGCTTTCCTTATAATATATTTTCAGCCTGTCCGATTTGATGACAAAATCGCCCTGAGTTGCCTGCACATTTCCTATGAACTCAGCGGATTTGGAATCATTGTCCGAACTCAGGCTGTCAGCCGTAACATGAATTTTTTCCTTCGCCTGATCTTTAGGAAGGTTCATTTCCTGTGCAAAAGCAAAAGATAAAAGGAAAAATATTATAAAGAAAGAGAGTATCAGATAATACCGGGCGGAGAATATGTCTTTGGGCAGCCTGATGTAACAGTCCATTGATTTTTCCTTAGGGCAAATATTTTCAATATAAAAATAATGCGATCTTTCATAATCTTATTAATCTGTTAAATCAAATATAAAGTTGTCTTATCACAATTCTGAAGAAGCTTCTAACAATTTTATCGCCTGACCGGAAAAGTAAATTCGTTTAAACGGGCCAAACCATTATCCAGGATTCAAGTAAAAATATCTTGCATTTTAAGTTTGTTACGATACACTCATACATAATTATTTGCGTTAAAGCGTAAGTCATGTCGATAATCATATCATCTCCAGAAGTCAGCTGATCAGAGGATTATGACCATGGAACACGCACCCGGATATATTTCTCCTCATCCCGGCAACATGCATTCGAGCGACTGGATAACCAAACCTTATTCAACAGTTTTCACAGCGGTCGCCTTTTTCCTTTTAATATTTGGAATAGCCATTTTTCTGAGCTGGCGGCAATTTGAAACTGCAAGGCACAATGCCTTGACTAACGATAAGACAACCGCAAATCTCCTCGCAGACCTCATCCTGGAGCATAACAGAGCAACCATAGGAATCCTACAGTCCTATGCTCACCGGCCCCTGTTCATCGATGCCGTGAAGAATAAGGACCTTGCGGGTGTTCACAGGCATCTGTCCACCCTCAAAAAAAATGCCGAGATCGACCTGCCCTTCGTGACGGACACACGCGGCATTCTCCGGGCGAATTTTCCGGTGTTTCCGGAAGCAATAGGGAACGACCTGTCGAGCCGTGACTGGTATAAAGGAATAAGTAACCATTGGAAGCCTTACATTTCCACCGTCTTTAAATTGATCGTCGGGGAGAAGCCGCCGGCGGTTGCCGTTTGCGTCCCTGTCTTCGATGAGAAAGAAAAGGTCATCGGGATACTCGGAAGCTCCCAACGACTTGGTTTTCTTGTTGACACGATCGAGCAGGTGCCTTTCAGCCCATATGCGACCGTGAACGTGATCGACCGGACGGGGCAGATTCTTTACAGCAACAAAGTACCTTATCAGGAAAACATTACGGGTTATCGATTTTTCCCGATCCTTGAAGCGGCGTTAAAGGGGAAAAAACAGCAGATTGAAATGAACGATCCGCAAAAAGATCATGAGAAAAGTTATCTCACAGTTGTTCCCGTGGGGGACATCGGGTGGTCGGTCGTCATTGAGAGATCCCTGAAAGACATTTATAGATCGGAATTCAAACGTTTTATCGAGGCAGGGGCTATTTCCTTCCTTCTGTTCCTCCTGATCATTTTATTTCTGGTTTATCTGAGAAAAGCCGCCTTATTCAGAGAGACAGAGGAACTCTTACATGCTGAGATAAAATTTCGGCAAAGTGAAGAAAATTTCCGTCATTCTTTCGATGACTCACCTATTGGGGTGCGTATCGTAACCCCAGATGGTGAGACAATTTATGCTAACAGGGCTATCCTGGACATCTATGGCTATCATAGCATTGAGGAATTGAAAACAACTCCGGTAAAAGAGCGTTATACCCCGGAGAGTTATAACGAATTCCAGATCAGAAGAGAGAAAAGACGGCAAGGTGTTTATTGCCCTCCCGAGTATGAAATAAGCATCGTAAGGAAAGATGGTGAAGTCCGCTATCTCGACGTCCTTCGCGAAGAAATACTTTGGGACAATGAAAGACAGTTTCAGGTAATATACAATGACATTACCGAGAGCAAGCAGGCGGAATTGCAATTGAAGGAAAGCGAAGAGATAATGCGCTATATAATCAAACATGATCCCAATGCCATCGCCGTCTATGATCGAAACCTTCGATACATTGCCGTCAGCAACCGTTACCTCCAGGACTATAACGTCAAAGAGACCGATATCATAGGAAAACACCATTACGAGGTATTTCCGGAGATGCCTCAGAGATGGAAAGATGTGCATACGCGTTGTCTGGCCGGCGCAATCGAACGAAACGATGACGACTATTTTGAACGACCCGACAGTTCTATTACTTACAATCGATGGGAGTGCCGGCCATGGTATAAATCTGACGGTGAAATCGGCGGCATGATAACATACACCGAAGTCACGACCGAACGCAAGGCGACGGAGGAGGAATTGAGGGCTTCTCGTTTGCAGTTACGGGCACTTGCTGCGCGACTGCAACAGATACGTGAATATGAGAGGATCATGATTGCGCGGGAAATTCATGATGAAATGGGAGGGGGACTTACCGGGTTGAAGATGGATCTTTCATGGCTGTCACACAAGATAGGCGACGCAGACCTGGGTGAAGCGCGCGTTGCTTTGATAGACAAGATTCATACATCGAATGAGTTGATAGATCAAATGATCCACGTGGTACGCCGTATATCCACAGATTTGCGGCCATCCGTTCTGGACGATTTAGGGCTGATAGCCGCTCTGGAGTGGCAGTTGTCGGAATTTACGAGTCGCACTGAAATTCCGCATGAGTTCGCCACAACCTTCGAATCTGTTAACATGGAAGAGAACACAGCCGTTGCCGTGTTTCGCATCTTTCAGGAAGCGCTCACGAATGTGGCGCGACACTCCCGGGCAACAAAGGTTGCAGTCGTTTTACGAGAGGGTGAGAGGAGTCTTTTCGGGGATAAAAGTCTTGTTCTTGAGATAAGGGACAACGGCAGGGGAATTACAGAGGAGGAAATTCTGAATTCAGAATCCCTCGGTCTGCTTGGCATGAAAGAACGTGTTCTGGCTTTTGGAGGAGAACTTTCAATTCGTGGTGAGCCCGGTGGCGGGACCGTCCTGGTCCTGCAAATACCCCGAAAGCAGGGAGAACCGTCATGATCAAAGTGATTGTCGTCGATGACCATCCGGTGGTGCGGCGCGGCCTGAAGCAGATTATCGAAGACGAACCGGATATGGAAGTCGTCGGGGAAGCGAAAAACGCCGAAGAATGTTTTTCGCTTGTTCGAAAGACGGACTGCGCTCTGGTTGTCCTCGATATCAATCTGCCGGACAGAAGCGGTATCGATGTGCTGAATCAATTGAAATACGAGAAACCGAACCTCCCGATCCTAATTCTGAGCGTCAATCCGGAAGACCAGTATGCTTTGCGGCTCATCAAAGCCGGCGCCTCGGGATATCTCATGAAAGAGAGTGCCCTGACAGAGCTCGTTAAGGCCGTCAGAAAAGTGAGCTCGGGGGGCAAGTATGTCAGCGCATCTATCGCCGAGAAACTGATTTCCCATCTGGATGCGTTTGATAAGCCGCCTCACGAGAACCTCTCAAACCGCGAATTTCAGATCTTATGCATGATTGCCCAGGGAAAGCCGCTGAAGAGTATCGCGGGTGAACTCTGTGTCAGCGAAAAAACGGTCAGCACCTACCGCAGCCGCGTCATGGAAAAGATGAAAATGAGCGCCAATTCCGATCTGACCCGCTATGCATTAGAAAATCACCTCGTCTGAAAATCATCATTCAACACCCCTTCCTTGTAGGGATTCCCCTACAAATATATCAGGTATCCCTGACAGACAAGTCTTGGTGATAGTGGTAGCATAAATCAAAAAAACTTCCTGTGAGGTCTGTAATGAAAGTTCTTATTGTTGATGACTCGAAAACCGTTTGTAATGGACTGCAGCAAATGCTCGCCGGCATTCCAGGCATTGATATAGTCGGGCAAGCACACAATGGCAGGGATGCCATCACATCCATCTCGGAATTAAAGCCCGATGTGGTGATCCTGGATATCCGCCTGCCCGACCTGAGCGGTATAGATGTTTTGGTTGATATCAGGGCGAAGAAATTGTCAACCAAGGTAATAATGCTGACCAATTATCCATATCCCCAGTACCGGAAAAAATGCGAAGAACTGGGCGCCGATTATTTTTTCGATAAGGTGACGGAAATCGAAGAGATTCCTGTTTTAATTGAAGAACTGGCAAAGAATAAACCTGAAAACGTGAAAAAGGGCGGAAATAAAAACAAATGAATCGATTGATCCGGCTTGTCAGCTTTAATCTTGACGATCA
>CAZOEH010000158.1:0-4089 GCA_964578785.1 uncultured Desulfonema sp.
ATGAAAAAAAACCATTAAATACCGAACAAGGCTTTGAATGATAAATGTTGATTTTTTTCAGTAATCCTGTTTCCTATTCCGCATTCGATGTTCGATGTTCTATGTTCAATGTTCTATTTCTTCAGATCTTCGGTTCCCTGCAAAACAATATCAAAAAGTTCCTGAATATCCTTTTCCTCGAGGCAGGAAAAAGCGACCCTGAGATCGCTCTTTCCCGTGGAAATCAGGCCGACGCCATATTTGTCAAGAAGATGCAGCCTTAATGTTTCAGCATCCAGGTTTTTAAGCTTTATACACATGAAATATCCTGAGTTAAAGGGATAAACATCCCAGGCCTTTTTGTATTTCGGATCCGAAAGAACTTCCTTTACCTTGATTGCCCTCTTCTTTAATATTTCGAATTTTGCATTTTTCTCATCCGGATACCTTTTATCCTTCATCGATTTTAAAACAACCGACTGGCTCAGGTGTGAAGCATTTGAAATATTGCCCCTGATGCATCCGGCGGTCTTTTTTTCGAGGGCATCGTATACGGGCGCCGGATCTCCGTCTGTATTACATCCATAGGTAATGAAACCGACCCTCAACCCCCATACGAAATTTTCCTTCGTGGCGCCGTCAATTTTGATCGCGAGCAAATTGGGAGACCTGCCGCACAGCCTGGCAAAAACCGATTCTTTCATTGTTTCTTCTTCATAAAAAAGACCGAAATATGAATCGTCGCATACGGCGATTATCTTCGTTCCCTTTGAGGCGGCTTTGGAAAGAATATCGGCAATGCCGTCACCCTCTTTTTTTGTTACCGTATAACCGGTCGGGTTATGCGGGAAATTGAGGAGGACGATTACTTTACCGCTCTTCCCGGCCTCGGTATTTATCAATTGCTCAAGTGCAGCAAGATTATAGCCGCCTTTTTCATTAAAAGTAGCATGCTGGCTGATTCTTACTCCTCTCCTGACATTTAATATCATGTTGTAATTTCCCCAGATCATGTCAGGCAATATTACCACATCACCGGGATCGGCCCACACATCCCCAACCATGCTCAAAGCATGCGTGATGCCGCAGGTTACAACAGGCAGGCTGATTTTTTTACCTGAAAGGGAAGGATTCTTTTCAAAAAGGCTGTTCTGCCATGTCTTCCTCAGTTCCGGAATTCCAAAAGAAGGGGCATAGGTTAAAGCCTCTTCCGGCTCAAGGCCCTCCAGCAGGCACATCACTGAAGAAAAATGCATCGTTTTGTCGTTTTCTTTCGCTATTCCGATAGTTGCATTAAGCTTGTGCGCTTTCAGTTTTGCTTCCGCGCTCTGGCTCAATATGCCTTTCGGGAAAAAAAGATTCTTTCCCATAACAGACAACATATTAAGCAGGTTTGGATTTCCCTTTTCGATAGCCTCATTAAGCTGCTGTGCGATAGGATTCATTAGTTCAACAACCTCCAAATTTTTATTTCTTATGCCTCACATCACTCAAAAATATTCAAACCAAGTGACTTCAGATTTTTGACAAATTTTTGATCGAATGTGACGATTGTGGATCTTCTTGTAATTTTACAGATCGTAGCAATGACAGCATCGCCGAAATCGGGTATCGGATCGAGCAGGACAGTACTGCTTTAAAATCGATTTCATGAATAACCTCAACACCCGGCATATCTGCAAAATCGGCAATCATCCTGCCGATCTTATCTTTTGGCACATGGTAGACTCTGTCCATAACATGAATGAATTCGGTTAAGACATACTGATGACAGAGTATCAGAGCTTTCAGGCGTGCGGCCGATTCGAAAAGAGGGGCAATCTTCTGCTGCTGATCCGGATTCCGGTCCGTTACGAAGGAAATCAAGGCGTTGGTATCGATGATATATTTCTTCACCGGTATTTCTTCACACGGAGATTCCGGGCAACTTCAATGTCATCGGAAATGTCACCCGGTCCCATCTTAATTGTGTTCCGGTATTTCAGAAAATTCAGCTTCGCCGGCGAAATGATGATTTTGCCTCTCTTCACCTTCCAATCCAGGGCATCCTTAACGGAAAGGCCTATATTCTCGCGAATGGCCTTGGGAATGGTCGTTTGGTACTTCGATGTAATAACCGATTGCATTTCGTCATCCTCCTTATGATATATTTCCTTTTGGAAATATCTGTAATGTATGGAATTCCGGATGTCAAGAAAAACAGAGGACTATGATATTCAACAGTACAGCCCTCTCGCCCAGTATCTTAAATCTTTGATATTTCTTCAAGGCAATTCATGAGTCGCGGCAATCTTGCCTGGCTTGCCCGGTCGGGCGCCGGATGACCCGGACTTCCGGCATAGCAGGATCCGTAATGAATAATCCCGTGGTGCAACCCCCCACGAAAACGACCCTATCTTTCAGATCGCCAAGATGTTTGGCTACATGGATGATCATCATGATATTTATATCTTTGTCGTTAATCATTCTGATCCTAAACGGGCTTTGAGTTCCTTGATAGCGATATTTTTTTCGCGGGCTCTGCCATCGCGAATGGCATCGACAATAGCCAATAATTCATAAAGTCTTTTGTCTATTGAAGCGGCCTTCGGCACAGACTTGTAAAGAGGCGAAAACTCATATCCTCGTGTATCGCCATCCGGATCCGGCCACACAGGGGGAGGTTCATTCGGCAGGGATATCATGCCATTGAGCGGTGGTGCGGCATATCCTGTAGGAACTCCCCTGGTCAGACCGCCGTGATCCGGGGGAAAAGCATATTTTACGCCATGAATAAGGAATTCCTCCAACGACTTCTTCAAGGGGCAACTTCTATGTGAATCCATCAGGCGGGCTATAACCGTGCGTTTTATACCGGCATGGACCTCGGAGGCGCTCATAAACAGATCGCCTGCCAGGGATGCATAAGACCATCGGCTTTCACCCAGCGCGACGATCTTCAAGAGAATAAATATATCCTGTGATTTAAGATTCATGACGCAATCATATTCGCTATTCGCGAATAGCGCAAGAAGAATCTCATATTACATGAAAACATATGATTTTATGAAAGTTTCCTCGGCGGCGGACCTTGCGTGGATAGCGACCGCAGTTTAGGTTTACGACCTGCCTCCGGGAAGATGTTAATACTGAATGGCAAAATCATCAAAATAGGTGGAAGTGGCGGTGTTGCCTGTGGCATGGAGAGCGATCCCTGAATTGTCAATCGTGCCGCTATTGGGTGTGAGAAGAGAGCTGTCTTTAATGATGGCGTTTGCTTCTTTGGTGCCAACCCCACCTAATCTTTCAGGCGTGGGACTCGCGCTCGAATTTGGTACCTCCCACTGCACAAGCGTCATATAATCATAAAAAGCATCCCAGTCACTGACATTATCTACCGGCCAGTGGATGACATTGCTACTGCCGGAAATAATACGGGGATTACTCGCCCTGATATTGTCGGTAGAAATATTGTTAACTGTTCCATGGCTGGTTACATCACCATAATAAACCCTGATATAATTCGTCTTTGCTCCCAGGGTACCGGATACCACTGCCCGTGTTGTACCACTGACCAACAAATTTTCACCAGTCTGAAATGTTCCACTGATATTTGTCAATGTCAACGTCCCGGCGGCGGTGGTACTCGACCATGTTTCAGACGTCATAACCGGCGTTCCATTGATTCGTGCACTTGCTCCGCTCGTTCCACCAACAACCGCAGCACCATGTAACAAAGGTGTTGGTCCTCCTGTCGTAAACCCAAGAGGATACGCCTCGATCAAGCGTACTTGAATGTTTGACCAGTCGACAAGGAGATTGTTTGCGTCAACGACATAATCAGTACTCGTCAAAAGTCGATACGCCAGCCAAGACAAGTCACTACCCTGCTTTTTCCATAGTACAATTGCCGGTCTTGAATAACGATGAGTACTATCCAAATATTCCAGAGGTTCTGTAAATATCCCATCGGACCCACCTGTGCTTGGTTTAATCTCAGATGGGATATTATCGTCACGCTCCCACTGACAACCCCACCAATAACAAACTTTTTTTTGTTTTGTTCTCATATAAGAAACACCGTAAAATTCTCTGTTATTCCCGACACCTGCCGCTTTAAAAATCAACCCC
>CAZOEH010000158.1:4099-5627 GCA_964578785.1 uncultured Desulfonema sp.
CAACATAGTATGGTTGATTGTTAGTAATTTTAACCTGTAAATCATGGCTTAGACAGCGGCCCGCATCCAGCCATGAAGTGCTGAAGTCCACACCGGCAACTGCTGCATTGAGTTGAAGAAAACTCCAGACACCATAGCTGCCGAAAGCACTTGCGCTGGACAGTACATGCAACACATTATCACCAGAAACCGGAGCAATTTCATGCCCGCCGACTTCGCCTGCACCGGCACCCATGGCCCAATTCGTGAGATTCTCAAAAGTGTCTAAAAAGTGTTTTCGTACGGGACTCGGCGACCGTGCGATAATGGTTTTTCTTGCCTCAAAGGGTGTGTTCTTGTTGACGATGCCGGTAGAAGTGATTATCTCCCCGGAATAGGAAACGAGGAAGCTCTCAGCATTTGACAAAGAGAATTCGATGCTGTTCCAATTCGCCCTGATGTTCCATTTCGCAAGGGCGTAATCTTTTCCAGCCAGGGCAAGATAATAGGCACGATTCATGCCTGATCCGCCTGCCTGACCCAGTGAAGCTGTTGATGTCATATAGAACATGCCCATTGCGATTGAGGCGATCATGGCTATGCCAGCAATCACGAACAAAAGCACATTTCCCCTCTGATTGGAGATGAGCATATTCAACTCCCTGAATCCTGATTCAAAATAACAAGATCTGGATCGGCTATGGATATCGGCGTGTCGTCATAACCTTTCAGCTTTAATGTGACTTTCACAAGCGAAATCGTCGCTTCTGTAAAATTAGGATTGTTCGGGAATGTCGCTGAACAGTTTGCAGTTGTTGTACAGTAACTCAGTGTGAAGTCACTGACATTTTCTGCCAATTTGTCACCGCCTGCACATGAGCCTATGCACACAGTACAATCGGAAGCCGTTTTCAACATTAGAGGATTATTGCCGCCTGCCCAGTATATGGTCACGTCTTCCGATGGGTTTCTGTTACTCTTATAGGTGATGATATTCGCCCCACCGCAGGTAATGGATTTGATAGATGAAAATTCCTTTTTAAGTCTGGATGCAGTAATTTGTCCTTGCTGAGTCACCGTGGCATTCTTTCTGGACAACACATAACCTTGGGCTATTTCTAACAACCCTCTCCCGGAAATAACACCAAGAATGGTAATTATAACAATCGATACAATAATTTCCAACAGCGTAAATCCCTTATTATTTATCCTTACTTTCAGCATCTATAGTTTCAATTCTCTTTAGCGGTGAAGAGAGCTGTCAAGGTCATATCTCCCTGCCGGTAAGTGCCGTCAGCATTACGTTCAACGCTTTTTATCGTTACTTGAAGCACATTTTCTGGCTCACCACTCCCGATTGGTTGTATTGTATTGGAGACGAATTTGACGAACCTGTTTAAAACAACATAATACTTCCCATAGCTATTGTCTTTTAAATTTGCGTCGGCTGTGCCGATTTGAAGTTGTAGGTAACCAAGAAGCCTTATCCACTGCGCGGTTGTGGCGGAACCGGTCAACGGCCAGGTCGGTTCGGACGCTCCACTCGTTC
>CAZOEH010000158.1:5637-6666 GCA_964578785.1 uncultured Desulfonema sp.
ATCGATAAAAATGCCCGTTGGGATTTATTGGAATAACCATATCACCTGCGGTATATGCTGTATTTTTTACCCATATTCCTGCTTTCCATCTTGCACTCCCATCCTGCGTCTCGCCGTAATCACGCCATTGCGGTTCTAACGTACCGCTTGTTCCACCATTTGTGCAAATATAAAATCTTCCATTCATACCTGTGGGCAATACTTTATTACCCGTTGCATAGCTTGTCGTTATTTTCCATCTCGGATAAGGTATGTAATCCGCATTGATATTCGCCATGACGTTGCTGAGATCAGAAGATTTCAATATCCTTTTATGTGAATCACTGCTTCTTATAAGAGAATCAGAAAATAAGGTCAGCATCATGGCGCTGAAAACCGATACGATGACCACCGTTGCTATTATTTCGATAAGCGTAAAACCGGATTGATTCGAATGAATTTTATATGTCATGGAATATAGCCGGTGTTTTTTATAATTGTTATTGTGCTTGTTTGAGTACCCTGACCAAGTATTATTGAAAAATCAGCACTCAGCAAGGTGGACCCATCCATTGGTCTGCCCCATTTATCAAAATTAATTGTTTTCGGCGACGACGGGGATGTTATTTGAACGCTTCCCTGCAATTGGTGACAATTGACTGGGCATGCTACAGTCACAGAATCACCAGCGGAACCTTTGACAGGAATCATGGAAGACACATCAGCATTATTCTTATATAGTCTATAAGTGGTTGCATCGGGAAAGCGAATCCCCCATGTTGCTGTGTCATCATTCAACGCTTGAATCTGTGCATATCGAAGGCTTGATTTTAGACCGTCCATTTCCACCATCAATTCATATGTGCCCGTTGTAAAGCTTCTGCTGACAACAACGGTGGTTACGATTGCAAGAACGATCAGCACCACCACGACCTCAATCATGGTAAATCCGCGTTGATTAATGTGTGTTTTACCGGCTCGCTTCATGATCTCAAAGGTAATTATCCCCTTTTCTTTCCCACCTTGAAATTCCCGTATGTCAAGCGGGAT
>CAZOEH010000159.1:0-6644 GCA_964578785.1 uncultured Desulfonema sp.
AAAAAGAAGGAAGCATCACAAACAGCGGCCGCTGGATGCAGTGGCGCTATGAAGGCCCGAAACCTCTTGGAAACAGCAAGCCCGACGGCGACATCATCATGGAACTCGGGAACATGCTCAAAGAGGCCTACAAAAAAGAGGGCGGCCAGTTCCCTGATGCGATACTGAAACTGAAATGGGATTATATGACAAACGGCAAGTATGATCCCCATAAAATAGCAAAAGAGATCAACGGCTACTTCCTTGAAGATGCGACCGTAAACAACCAGGCATTCAAAAAGGGCGATCTTGTGCCCAGTTTCGTATTCCTGCAGGGCGACGGTAAAACATCATCCGGAAACTGGATTTATTCCGGAAGCTACACAGGCAAGGGGAACATGTCCGCAAGGAAGGGCCAGAAGGATATTGCCAGCAACATCGGACTCTTCCCTGAATTTGCATGGGCATGGCCGGTGAACAGAAGGATCATCTACAACAGGGCCGCCGTGGATATGACAGGCAAACCCAATGATGAAAAGAGATGGGTGGTCAAATACACTTTCGAGCAGAAGGACGGCAAATATGTGCCGGGCAAATGGGAGGGAGATATTCCCGACGGGCCTGCGCCTCCGCTCCGGAATCCCGACGGCACCCCCAGGGCTGATGGCAAACACCCGTTTATAATGCAGAAAGACGGTCTTGCGGCGCTCTTCGGCCCCGGTCTTGCGGACGGGCCTTTCCCTGAGCACTATGAACCTATGGAATGCCCTGTGGAGAAGAACTTCATGAGCGGCCAGCTCGTGAATCCGACCGCGCCTGTATACGGAACCGATGCGGATACTTTTGCATCATGTGATCCGAGATTCCCGTATGTAGGTACAACATACCGTGTTTCAGAACACTGGCAGACAGGTCTCATGACCCGTCCCCAGGCATGGCTTCTCGAACTTCAGCCTCAGGTATTCGTTGAAATGAGCGAAGAGCTTGCCAAGCTGAAAGGCATTAAAAACGGTGAGCGCGTAAAAGTTGCTTCAGTGCGCGGCGCCATTGAATGCACCGCGGTAGTCACCAAGCGCTTTAAACCGTTCAAAATAGGCGATTCGATAGTTCATGAAGTCGGAATGCCCTATAACTTCGGATGGCGATGGCCCGTAAGCGGCAAGGAAGAGAGTCCGAACCTTCTAACGCCGTCAACAGGCGATCCCAATACCAGAATTCCTGAAACCAAGGCCTTCATGGTCAACATATCGAAGATAAAAAGGGGGTGATTTAAATGAGTAAGTCGTTTTTTATCGATACAACGGTTTGTACAGCATGCCGGGGTTGCCAGGTAGCCTGCAAACAATGGAAAAATCTCCCCGCTGAAAATACCGTCAATCGTGGCACCATTGAAAATCCCGCGGACGTTTCTTTCAACACTTATAAAGTTGTCAGAATGCGGGAAGAGGTGATTGACGGCAAATTAAGATGGCTCTTTTTCCCGGAACAATGCAGGCATTGTATTGAGCCCCCCTGCCTTGACACGGCAGGCGATAAATCTGCGATATTCAAAGATGATGCGACCGGCGCGGTCATATATACCGCAAAAACCAAAGGCCTTAATGCAAAAGAGATAATAGAGTCATGCCCGTATAATATCCCCCGCAAAGGTAAAAACGGAGCTCTTGCGAAATGCGATATGTGTCTCGACAGAGTTCAGAACGGACTGCTTCCGGCATGCGTAAAAACATGCCCGACAGGCGCCATGAACTTCGGAGAAAGAGAGGAGATGCTTGCGCTTGCAAACAAACGCCTTGGCGAAGTTAAAAAGATAAGCCAGGCAGCCAGGCTTCTCGACGCTGATGATATAAGGGTGATTTATCTTGTTGCATATAATCCTGAACTGTACCACAAATTCGCTGTGGCATCGGTTGATAATTTAGGAATCACAAGGCAGGCGGCTCTTGCGAAAATGTTCCGTCCTGTAAAAAATATCGCTTCAGGGCTTGTATAAGCTGAGCGAAATGTAACATCATAATAAAGGGGAGAAGTTAATATAGCCTTCTCCCCTTTATGTTTCAGAATATTATTCCCCGGATTCCGCTTTTTGCTGCGGGGAGCTTCAACTTTTATATTTTCCCCGAACATAGATATTCGAATCTCGTATTTTGTCCCGGCTGCACCGGGTTACTATCAAGGAAAACATGATGGCCGAAATTTCAGAAAAGATTAAAAGAGCAGCCAATGCCATAAAAAAAATCAGGCCTGCCTATTCAAAAATACTCGATTTCTATGAAAAGATATTTTCAGCACAGGAGAAATCTGCTGCAAAAACGGAAATCAAACCGGCACGGATTGCAGATGATATCATTTCAATCAAGACAAAAGAAAAATTTCCTCTGATCAGCCTCTCCGAATTCCCGGTCGATGTCAATTCATCCCGTAAACTTTTTAAAAAACTCTGTAAGATAATCAACAAATCCGAGAATCACATGTCTTCCGCCGCGGAAGCCGTATTCATTGCCAATGAGAACAAAAAGATCGATTTTAATGAACTTTATGCCGCTCTGCTGCATGATAATGACGCCTATTTCGGGAATATCGCATCGGAAATCAAAGCCGATAAAGATGTCCTTGCTTTCATCACATACAATAGTATAAGACCTTCGTTATCCATGTTCGCCGTATCCGCTTCAAAATATCTGGATAAGGATAATCCGTGGGGAAAGGGTTACTGCCCGGTCTGCGGCAACACTCCTGTTATCTCCACCTTTGAATCCGACGGAAAAAGATTTCTGACATGCAGCTTCTGCTGGTATAAGTGGCCTTCTGCAAGGCTTTTCTGTCCGTTTTGCGAAAACAGGGAGGCCGGAACACTCCATTATCTCTTCTCCGAAGATGAACAGGAATACCGGATAGATATTTGCGACAAGTGCAACAAATATATAAAAAATGTGGATACAAGAATCCTTAGCCGTTTCATTTACCTGCCGCTTGAGCAGATCGCAACATTGCATCTTGACATAATGGCAAAAGAGAAAGGTTATGAGAGCGGGGTGGCGCTCGAATTTCAGGTGTAGCCGTGAAAACAGATGATAAAAGAATTAATCCTTATCTGCTGGTTCTCTTTTTTTCACTCCTTATCGTAGCAGGCATAAACACGGGAGAAGTGCCTGCAATGCTTGAAAAAGCGGTGAAAATCTGTTTGAGCTGCATCGGAATAGGATGATTATGGCACCGAGACGCTGGATACAAACCATTGCCTCGCTTCTGAGCAACTCATACCTGCTGTTTCCTTTTAAAGGGACTATCTACAAGGGAACCCTGAAGTCGTTCTGTACCCCGGGCCTGAACTGCTATTCCTGTCCTGCTGCGACCGGCGCCTGTCCTATAGGAGCCCTGCAGAACTTCATGGCCGTACTCCGCCCGGTCCTCAAATCCGGGCACCACCATTTCGGTTTCTACGTTATAGGGACGCTCGGTCTGATCGGAAGTATTTCGGGACGTATGCCCTGCGGATGGCTCTGCCCTTTCGGTTTCCTTCAGGAGCTTATTTATAAAATCCCGTCCCGTAAATTCGATATTCCAAAAGTGTTGTCATACGTCAAGTATCTTGTTCTGGTCCTTTTTGTTTTTCTTCTCCCGTTATTTATTGCAGATGAATCAGGATACGGAATAACCTGGTTCTGCAAGTTCATATGCCCGGCGGGAACTCTTGAAGCCGGAATTCCGATGCTTTTACTGAAACCTGAACTCAGGTCTCTGGTTGGAATGCTTTTTTACAACAAGCTCCTTATTATGGGACTGTTTCTCATCTGGATGGTATTCAGCAGCCGTCCGTTTTGCAGAACAGCCTGCCCGCTTGGTGCGATATACGCTCTATTCAACAAATACAGCATATTCAGAATGATTCATGATCCGGCCAAATGCACTCACTGCAAGTCATGCCATAAAAACTGCCCGATGGGAGTGAAATTCTACGAAAGCCATAATGACACTGAGTGCATCAGATGCCTTAAATGCATGAATGAGTCGTGCAAATTCGGAGCAATATCATATGAATTTGCAGGAGCATCCGGCAGTCAGGAAAGTAAAACAGTAAAAGGGTTCAAGGAGTCAAGTGGCCAAGGGGTCAAGGAAAAAGAAGAGATCGGTAATCAGTTATCAGATAGCACGAACACTTGAATCCCCGAATCCTGGAACCCTTTTAATTCTACTTTTTTGTCACAAGATATACAGAAGCTTCTGAAAACTCAACAGGGGTTTTCTTCCCGCCATCATCTCCCTTTTGCTTTATCTTTACCCCGCGGGTCTTGGTGCCTATATCGGCCGGCCTGGTTTTTATATCATAAATTCCGCTTGCTGATTCAAGCTCCAGATCTCCCAGTTGTGAAGATCCCGCATAGACCGTTATGCTCTCGCTTCCGAAAGGAGGAGAAACCTCAAGGTCAAACCTGTCTTCACCGGAAGGTATATCATACACCGTTCCTCCCTTGAAATAATTCTCCGGGCTGTATGGGTTGGGAAATAGCTGAACAGATTTTCCGGCCGCGTCTTTGTATACTACTCTGGCGTAAAAAGGTTTGTTTCCCCTGATATAGACTTTTATCTTCTCGGAGTTTTTATATTCTTTCTTATCCGTCCATATCCTGACGTTTAACGGGGATGTAGGGTCATCAAAAGATGCTTCTTTTGCGTTACTCTTGATTTTTTTCTCGTCAGGAAGTACCTCGGCCTTTACTTTCAGTTTAAAGCACTCGCCTGACGAAGGATCCCTGTACCATCCCTTATCAGTCTCTTCAATCACTCTTACGGAAGCGTTTGAATATGCTTTCACTATATCACTCTCAAGAACGAAGTTTTTCACTTCCGTATTACTTTCAAGATATGTCAGCGTGTATTCTACAGCTTTCCGCTTTGCGTCTGAAAGCGCTGCCTGCTCGGTATCTTTCCTTGACTTGTCCTCACCCATGCAGGCGTAGCCTTCGGCTTCCGTAATGGTGGATTGCGAAGCATAAGTATTCGATATCATCAGCGCACAAACAAGGAGTGCGATAAGTATTTTATTCATGGAAAAACCTCATTATTTGTGAATTCACTGCACACCGGGCCTATTCAAGCAGGGCGCCTACTCTTTTATCCAGAAAAGCTTCGGTCTGTTTTCCAATTATCTTTTCAACTATTTTTCCGTTTTTAATCAGATAAATAGTGGGAATAGCATAAATATCGTATTCTTCAGACATATCTACCTTTGTCCAGTAAATAGGGAAATTTACCTTTGCCTTGTCGGCTATCTTCTGCATAGTCTCAGGCCCGTCCACGTCAACACTTATTCCTACTATTTTAAGGCCTTTATCGCTATATTTGTTGTGAAGTCTTATCAGAAAGGGCAGCTCCTCACGGCACGGGCTGCACCATGAAGCCATGGCAACAACAAGGGATCTGTTCTCTCTGTTTTTCATCAGTTTGTCGAGCCCATCCTGCTCAATCTTCTGAATCACCATCCTCGGGCTCTCCTGGGCAAAAAGGGGCGGAGCGGAAAATGCCGCAAGCATTATACAAACGGCTCCAAATATGACTCCTCTTTTAACGATCCTTATATACATTCTGTCTCCTGCGTTCTATTTTTATGACGGCTTCATAAAAACCGTCATTACCTGCCTTTCAGTTTTTTCATCTCCGCAACCAGAGCTCCAAGCTCAGGCCTTTTATTTATATCAGCCACATGGGCATATCTCAAGATGCCTTCCTTATCTATAAGAAAGAGGGCTCTTTCAGTCACGCCTTCCGTCCGTAAAACACCGTACATGCCGGCTACTGCACCGTGGGGCCAGAAATCCGAAAGAACCGGAAACCACAATTTACCCATCTGGTTTGTCCAGGCAAAAAGGGTCGGGATATTATCGACGGTTATTCCAAGCATGATGGTTTCGTTTTCATCAAAAAAGCTCTTTGCAAGGTTATATCCGGGCCACTGGTCGGAACATACAGGAGTCCATGCCGCCGGAACAAAGGAAAGAACCACATTCTTTTTCCCCTTGAACCGGCTGAGAGAGATTTTCTCTCCGGAAACCGAAGGAAGCGTGAAATCAGGAGCCGATTCACCTACCCTTACCTTAAGCACGCTGTCAACCGGTTTCAATGCCCCCGGATTATATATGTTGTCCTTGTATGCATCCGAAAGAGCAAAAGCCGGAGCACAAATAAAGAGGAGCGCAATAACCGGAATAATTCTTCGTATATTATATTTAAACATGGATTGACCCCCTTCTTATTTTATATCTGCAAGATTTTTAATCTTCTTTAAAAATTCATCGAGATTGCCTACACTTCCCAGTTTGGAATAAATTACTTTATGCGTCCCGTTTTTGTTGATTTTAATGGCGATAAAATAAGGGGTTCTCACTTCTCCGAGCATACCGTGAGCAGAAAATTCGCCGTCGGAAAAGAGGGGAAATTTTATATCGTATGTCTTTTTGAAAAAAGCGATTTCAAAATCCGAGTTTCCGACTCCGATTCCTATCAGCTTTACATCATCCCTGAGAGATCCATCGCTCATTATCATCTTATAAAGTTCATTTACAACCGGAGCGTCTTTCTGGCAATGCGGACAATACATGCTGAATATCTCTATCAGCACGACCTTTGCTTTAATTTGAGGAATGAGGAAATCCCCCGCCCCTTTT
>CAZOEH010000160.1:0-267 GCA_964578785.1 uncultured Desulfonema sp.
CAAATTTTGAAAATTATATCCGGCTTATAGAAAAATGGCTCCGACACCCAGAATATATGCTTTGTTTTGATGGGGATGAAAAATCAGCATCCGACTCTAATCCTACGATAATGGATAATTTGGTGCAATTAATGCCCCGCCGGTATTTCCTTGAAATCCAATTTTGTGCCAAGGCTTACACAACTCTTTTCGGTAGCCTATTCCCCCCACTCGTAAAGCAAATTGAACATCTGGCCTATATTGAATGGCTGCTTTATATGGAACCTG
>CAZOEH010000160.1:277-6606 GCA_964578785.1 uncultured Desulfonema sp.
TGAAATATCGAGATCATTTGGTCCATATGTTCCAAGTGGCTTATACCTGTGATCAAATCCTTTCCGATAATGGTTTCTGCGGTCACGTCAGTTCAAAACAATTCGAATCGGATCATTTTCAGAAATGGTGCAAGAAAGAGGGTATGAATTACAGCACTTGGGACGACGAAAAAAAACAACAAGTTGTCAAAGCAGCTCTTTTTCTTGCGGCACTTTTTCATGACTATGGTTATGGATATTACTTCCTTCAAAAATATAAAAACAGGCTTTTCAGTATCAACCAATGGATCTATCCGGCAATTGATCAGGTGACCTCTCGCTCAGAATTTGGCAAAGTGATTCTGAAAAGTTTACCGGCAGCCTTTGTCTATAATAATCATAACTTACTATATAAAAATAAAGATATAAAAATCAAACATCCCAATCAGGATTCGATAGTAATCGGATTTTTTCGGGATTGCCTTCCGTTGAACCACAGTGTAGCATCCGCCTTTCACATCATTAATCTGGCAGATAAATTAAACAATGGTGGGATGTTGACTGATGAACTCTTTGTAGCTTTTCAATTAGCAGCCGAGGCCGCTTTATTTCATGATATGATCAAAGGTAATAGTTGGCTCCATTTGAGAAAAAACGCTAATGGTCATTTTTTAAATCCAGAAAACCATAATCAAACACCGCTCTCCCTTTTATTAATATTTGCCGATGAAGTATCTGTTTGGCAACGATGCAGACTGGAAGCAAAATTAGGAAAAGACAGCCGTTCAATTTCTTACTACTTTAAAGAAAATGAAATTAAAGAAATCGTCGTAGAATTACAAAATTCATCTTCATCCCCATCTATTACTATAAAGAGGAGTGAAAATAACATAAAGGAGATAGAGGATGCTCTTAATCGGGTTAAGTGTTTTAAATCCGAACAAAATGGAGAATCTATGTTAGTTGGTTATAAAGTGAATTTTGTCGATTGAGGTATGTTTTAATTCAGCGTAAATTGAACTTTTAGAGTATTTTGAGTTGAAATTATCAAAGGTAGCCGTAATGTTTTTTCAAACTGCCGGAATTGAAGTCGCAATATGGATTCCACCTCTGGTTGCCTTTGTGATTTCCTTTTTCACATCCATGGGCGGCGTATCCGGGGCTTTTCTGCTGCTCCCGTTTCAAATGTCGTTTCTCGGGTATGTAAATCCGTCTGTAAGCGCCACCAATCAGCTTTTCAACGTCGTGGCAATCCCCAGCGGCGTTTATCGTTACTACAGGGAAGGACGCATGGTATGGCCTTTGACCTGGGTGGTGGTTATAGGCACCCTGCCGGGCGTTCTCATAGGCGCCATCGTTCGGGTTGCCTATCTTCCCGATGCTAAAAATTTCAAACTCTTCGCCGCCGGAGTGCTGCTTTATATCGGAGTTAAAATGATTCTGGACCTGACCCTGAAAAATTCGGGCAGCGCGGATAAAGCCGGCAGCGAAAAGCGATTTCAGGAACTTGTTCGAAATCATCGCAAACAGGATGACCCGTCAAAAAAAGAGAATCAGGAACCTCTTCCGGCCGTTACAGTGACCAATTTCAATTTCAGACGGCTGGGATACACTTTTTACGGCGAATCGTTTGATGTTTCTTCCTGGGGCATATTCGCCTTAAGCTTCATAGTCGGCATCGTTGGAGGCATCTACGGTATCGGCGGCGGCGCCATCATAGCCCCTTTTTTTGTAACGTTTTTCGGACTGCCCGTTTATACCATAGCCGGCGCCGCGCTGATGGGCACTTTTATCACATCTGTTGCAGGAGTGATTTTCTACCAGGCAATTGCTCCATTTTATCCCGGCCTGTCGGTAGCGCCGGATTGGCTTCTGGGATTTCTTTTCGGACTGGGCGGAATGGCAGGCATGTATCTTGGAGCGCGCTGCCAGAAATATGTTCCGGCCAGGTCCATTAAGTGGATGCTTGCAGGTATTATCACCTTAACTGCCATAAAGTATGTCGCTGCATTTTTCGGATATTAAGTCAGATCGATTATATTGGCTCCTTCAGCCAGACGCGCCGGCGTCATATTGTATAAATTGTCCAGCAGGGCGACCTTGAATGAGGCCGGTCCCCTGGCTTCTGCGGCTGCCATTTCCGCGGCGAAACCGTAGCAGGCCAGGGCGGCTGCCGCAGCGATCAGGTAATCTTTCTCAACCGTGCAAAAGGCGCCGGTAACGGCCGTGGACATGCAGCCTGTTCCGGTGTTGGCGGATAGCCATGGATGGCCGTTATCAACGCCAAGCACCCGTTCGCCGTCGCTCAGGATGTCGCGGGCGCCGGTGATTGCAACCACGGTCTTGTATTGTCTGGCAAGGGCCATGGCTGTCGCCGCCGGATCATCGAGGCCGCGAATGCTTTCCACGCCTCTGACTTCTCCTCCGGCGCCGGCTACCGCTCCGATCTCGCCCGCATTGCCCCGCAGAACCGCTATCTGCAATTCACGCAGCAACCGTAAACTACTTTCGGTGCGCAATTTAGTTGCGCCTGCTCCTACCGGGTCGAGGATAATGGGGATCGCCCGCTCGTTCGCTCTGCGTCCGGCAATGAGCATTGACTCTATCCATTCCGAAGTAAGGGTGCCGATGTTTAATACCAGTGCGCCTGCCAGGCCTGTCATCTCGGCAACTTCTTCCGGCGCATGGGCCATGACCGGCAGTGCGCCCACATGCAGAGTCACGTTTGCCGTATCATTCATCACAACCATATTGGTGATGTTGTGGACCAATGGCCGATTGGAACGAATCAGCTCAAGTGCCTCTCCTGCGCGTTGCGCAAATTTGTTTTGTTTGAGTGTCATATGTTCTCCTTATTGAACCGAAACTGTAAACGCATTCTCCGCTGCCAGAGGTGGGCTGCACGGATTTATGAAATATATCAACTTTGCCGTAGCAAAAAGAAAGCCGCCAGAAGTAACATCCCCATAAAAACGGCAATCCAGTCTGTCGGACGCATTTTGTAATCCTTAAGGAATGTCCTCCCCGGGCGTCCGAAACCGCGGGACTCCATTGCCTCAGCAAGCTCTTCCGCAAGCCGGATCGACTGAATAAGCACCGGTATCAATAACACATGAAAATACCGGACTGCTTTCCATCCCTGTCCGATCGGAATACCCCTTGAGCGCTGGGCATCGAGCACGTTTCCGGCTTTGCGTGCCATAACAGGAACAAACTGCAAAGAGACGCTCATGACAAAAGCGACCGGATATGGCATTCCGGCCTTTACAAGCGCATTTCCCAGATCCTCGGGCGATGTTGAGGTAAAAAAGGCAAAAAAAACCGAGGCGATGTTTACGAGTTTGAATCCCGCAATAAATGCGGATTTTTCATCTGAAGACCACCAGACTACAGCGCCGAAAAATATTGCCATCGGAGCAAAGGCTTTAAACCAGCGCAAATGCTCTTTTGTTTTTCCTGCGATAAGAATAAGAAGCAGAATGAACACCCATTCGAAAATAAGCGGATGAAGTTCGTATGAAAACACGACAAGAATGACGTAAAAAACTGAAAGGAGTAATTTTGTTCTCGGATCAAGCGTCATCTTTCATCCTTTCAGCAGGTAGAAGGCCAGCAAGCCGCATAGCCGTTTTATCGGAGATTACCCTGCCGGGTGTTCCCTCGGAAATTATTTTACCCTTTGCCATGAGTAGAAACCGGCGCGCATTCTGTTTAGCAAATAAAAGATCATGGGTTACAAGAATAACGGCGATTCCTTCTGCCGTGAGTTCGGATAAAAAGCCTGAAAGCGCAGAACGGAAACGGGCGTCCTGTCCTGCCGTAGGCTCGTCAAGCGCAAGAACGGCCGGTTTTGCAGCAAGGGCCGAAGCAAAGGCAACACGTTTTTTCTCTCCTCCGCTCAGCCGGTAAGGCGCGCGTTTTAACAACTTTTCCAGGCCGAAAAGATCAACCAGCCTGTTTATCCATTTTTCGTCATAACAATTGAGAGCAATGGCTCCTGCCGATATTTCATCCCGCACGTTCAGCTTGAAAAACTGGCTGTCCGGATTCTGAAAGGCTATGCCGGCATATCGCGCAAGTTCCGGAATTTTCTTTTGCGATGTGTCAATTTTCATGAGAGTGATTTTCCCTTTATCCGGTCTGTAAAGTCCGTTTATGTGCTTGAGAAGCGTAGTCTTTCCGGCTCCGTTTGCTCCCAGAACTGCGATGCACTCTCCTTTACGCAGAGTAAAACTGATATCTTTCAGAAGAGATGTCCCATTTCTGGAAAAAGAGATATTTTCGACGGAAAGAACCGTTTCGGCTCCGGGCGGGGATCCGGGGATTTCGATTTTTTCCTCTCCGGGTACAGAAATAGGAAATTCGAGGCCGTACCTTTTTGCATGGCGCGGCAGAAGCAGTGCGGGAGGTGTGTCAATTGCAATACGTCCGTCGTGAATAACAGCAACGCGATCGACATCAGGGAGCGTGTAATGGAGGCGGTGTTCGGCAATAACGATGCAGCATACCCTCTGCCTGCGGATATCTTTTAATGCGTAGCGGACTCTCTGCACGTTCGAAGGGTCCAGATTCGCGTAAGGTTCATCGAGCACAATTAATTTTGGCGACAGCGCGGTTGCAGCCGCTATCGCAATAAGCTGTTTTTCGCCGTCCGAGAGGGTGTGGGGGTTGCTGTGAAGAAGTTCCGCAATGGAAAGTCTTTCCGCCGCCTGTGTGATTCTGCTTTTTATTTCGGATTGGTCAAGCCCAAGACTTTCAAGACCAAAAGCAATCTCATACTCTACCGTGCTACAAAAAAGTTGTGCTTCGGGATTCTGAAAGACCATTCCGACCAGTTCAAGCATATCTCCGACTGTCCGGATGGTAGTGTCGACTCCGGCTATTCGCACATATCCTTCGAGAGACCCGCCGTAAAAATGAGGAATAAGGCCGTTTAATGTGCGGCAGAAGGTAGATTTCCCTGAGCCACTCTGCCCGCAAAGGAGAATATATTCATTTTTCCCGGCTGTAAGATCTATTCCGTTCAACACAGGGAAGGCCGTTTCTTTCCGGTAGGAATATTTAAGGCTGCTTATTTTTATCGTATGAGAGTAATGCATCAGGCATTATAACTTTCAGGATACAGAATATCCGCGCGGATCAATGCCTTCACGGATATTAATCCAAGGATTGCCCCGGTCACCGAACTTGCAAGGAAGGAAGGAATAAGCGCGACAAGAGGTATTGCTTTTCCCATCAATACGGGAGCAAAAAAAAGCGAGCTTACGACAGGAGCGATAAACCCTGACCCGATCACTTCACCGAATGCCCCGATATACAAATTCCGTGTATACCGGAAGAGATAGCCGGCAAGGATGGCGCCGATCATCCCTCCGGGAAAGGCGAGAATTGTGCCGACTCCCATTACATTACGGATCAGGCCGATAACGGCAGCCGTTATCATCGCCCAGAAAGGGCCGAGGAGTACCGCCCCCAGCATGTTGATAAAATGCTGGGCAGGATTTATTTTGGCAATCCCGACGGGAAAAGAGGTGTATGGTGAAAGCGCGATCCCCGCTGCCGCAAGAACGACCGCATATGCAGCCTTGCGTGTATAACTCTTTGCCGGTTCCGGATGCTGATTTCCCATAATTTATTTTTTAAAAACCTTTCTTAAAACAAAATGGATCGTGAAAGTGAATATTATTGTTAAAAGCGTAGGGCCGGTCATTATCTGAAACGGTTTGATAAGGTAGTAAAAGATAATGCCTGCAGCAAGAGAGGCCGCAGCAACAGGGTCCGCCTTTTTATTCCGCGAATCGGTTTTGAGAATGAAATAATCCGTAAGCAAGATGGCTATCAGCGGGGAAAAAACGGATCCCAGAATATAGAGAAAGGAGGTGTATTGCTCGATGGGGAAAAAGATCGCGAGAAGGGTTCCCGAAAGAGCGAAAAAGACTCCGGCAATTCCTCTTTTTATCCAGGGAAAGATGTTTAAAAGCGAGATCGCCGCCGAGTGAACATCCAGAAATGTAGTTGTAATGGTTGAGAGACCTATTATCATCAGGGCGATGATGCCGAGGTTTGCGGCAAGCATCATGCCTGTCGGATCGGGTGAACCGGAATAAATTCCGCCGAACATCCCGATGCCGTACATCCAGCAGCTTCCGGTGAAATAACCTGCAAACGGCGCAACCCAGGCTCCTTTCTTTGATTCCGAAAGGGAAGTATAATCCGCGATCAGGGGAAACCAGCTTAAAGGCATTATTATGGAAAGCTCGAATCCGGTTCCGAAAAACCCAGTGCTTTTAACGCCTGAAAGGTCCGGAGTCTGTCTGAAAATTACGACAGTCATCACAATGGTCAGAATA
>CAZOEH010000161.1:0-6600 GCA_964578785.1 uncultured Desulfonema sp.
CTTAAAGCGAAATTCGAAATTCGATGTACGATATTCGTTTTTCAAAGCTAAATTATTATAAAGTAACTTAGCTATTTATAGTAGCCGTGAAGCGGGAGTACCAAAAATCATATGCCAATTTATTCTTATCAGGCCATGGACGGAAGGGGAGTTGCTATAAAGGGCGATATTGAGGCTAACTCGTCCGATGAAGCGGCAAACGCGGTTGCGGAGAGAGGATATATCCCCTATAAATTGACGGAAAAGAAAGTTAAGGAAACAAAATCAGGCCGCATGTTGGGATTTAAACCCAAAGTCAAGCTTGCTGATCTGATTATCTTCACCAAGCAGTTCAGATCTTTATTTAAAGCAGGTGTTCCCCTGATAAGAACCTTTCAGATCCTGGAAGCTCAAACGCAGAGTCGCGCTTTGAGAGAGGCTATTTCCTCCATATTGCATAATATAAGGGAAGGAACAACGTTATCGGTAGCAATGGGCAACCATGGTTCCATCTTTTCGCCCCTTTATTGCAGCATGATAGAGGCTGGAGAGATGAGCGGAACGGTTCCTGAAACGCTTGAGCGTCTTATTTACATCATTGAGCATGAAGGAAAAATCAAATCGGATATCAAGGCCGCGCTGCAGTATCCTATCATGGTAACAATCGCACTCACCATCGCCTTTTTCGTTCTGCTGACCGTTGTTATTCCAAAGTTTGCAGACACCTTTTCGAAGGCCGGATTTGAACTCCCGCTGCCGACCGTGATAGCCATAAATCTTTACCGGTTTTTATTGAGCTACTGGCATCTTTTAATCGGCGGCGTCATCGCGCTTATCTTCGTGTTGCGCGCCTGGTTCAGGACAGAAAACGGACAATATATGAGAGATTCTCTAATTCTGCAGATACCGGTTCTTGGCCAGCTTTTCATAAAAGCGGCCATGTCCCGCTTTGCAAGTATATTCGGAATGCTGCAGTCAAGCGGTGTGCCTGTTATGAATGCAATGAAGGTTTTATCCGGCGTAATCGGGAACAGAGCCATTGCACGGGAATTCGATCGTGTTCGTGAACATATGGGGGAAGGACAGGGGATTGCCGTTACTCTCAAAACCGCTAAATATTTTACCCCCATGGTTATTGATATGGTTGCAATAGGGGAGGAGACGGGAAATATCGAAGAGATGCTCCGTGCGGTTTCATTGCATTACGATGATGAAGTCAGTTATGCGGTGAAAGGTTTATCCGAGATCATCGGCCCTGTTCTGGTTGTCGGCCTTGCGGGTGTTGTAGGATTTTTTGCACTGGCCATCTTCCTGCCTATGTGGGATATGACTAAGATGGCAAGGTAACGGCTTCTTAAAAAGTCTCAAAGTCGTCACTCCCGCGGAAGCGGGAGTCCAGAACTGCCCAAATTTCCTGGATTCCCGCTTCCGCGGGAATGACGGAAAAGGGCAAAATCGTACTTTTTACTGGTTAATCAATTATGGCTAAAAAGAAAAAACAGTTTCAGATAAGCCTCTATATCCTCGTTCCTTTTATCTCAAGCGGTATAGCTTTGCTCTGGGTTCTGCTGACGGAACGGGTTATTTTAAATATCCGGGCTGCCCAGGTATCGAAAGGGACATTTTTCACATGGGAAGCGGCGGTGTTTGTAATCACCTTCCTCTTGAGCCTGCTCATCACCTGGCTGATACTTGAGCCGGTCAGCAAGTTCATCAGGAAGGCGGAAAGCATGCCCGTTTATCCGCGGCCGCCTGCGGATAAGGAAGAATCACAACAATCCGACAACATTGCCCATTATTCCAAGGTGTTCGACAGGATTGCGTCTATTTTGAGCAAGGTCGAGGCCAGGGAGCTTTTTCCCGGCATGGTCGGCCAGAGCGCTATCATGCGCGGGATATTCACCCAGATACTGAAGGTGGCCAGGACCGATTCCACGGTACTTATCTCCGGCGAGAGCGGAACAGGGAAAGAGCTTGTTGCATCGAGTCTATATGAACACAGTTTCCGCCGGGGAAAGCCGTTCATCAAGCTAAACTGTGTTGCCATTCCGGAAGGCCTGCTGGAGAGCGAGCTATTCGGTCATGAGAAAGGATCGTTTACAGGGGCAAATGCCCAGAAAATAGGCAAATTCGAACTGGCTGACGGCGGAACGATGTTTATGGATGAAATCGGGGACATGCCGCTTGCAACCCAGGCCAAGCTCCTTCGCGTTCTTCAGGAGAAGGAGTTCGAACGGGTGGGAGGCAATCAAACAATCAGGGTGGACGTGCGATTCATAGCCGCCACCAACAAAAACATGCTCGAAATGGTCAGGCAGGGCACCTTCCGTGAAGACCTTTATTACCGCCTCGATGTTTTTTCAATTCATCTTCCCCCGTTAAGAGAGCGGAAAGAGGATATTCCGCTTTTGGCCTCCCATTTTCTTGAACAGTTGGCGAAACCTGTCAAACTGTCCACCGAGGGGATGCAGTTTCTTATGGCCGGCTCTCTTCCGGGGAATGTCCGCGAATTGCAGAATATCCTGGAGCGGGCTGCCGTTCTGACCGATTCAGGCACAATCGAGCCCGAGCATCTTGCCCTCCATATCGAAGGTTCTGTACCTGCCCGGAGTTTAAAGGTTGCGGAATCGATGCAGGACGGCTCAATCGATGAACGACTCGAAGAGGTTGAGAAGGGACTCATCATCGAAGCGCTGAGCCGTTCGGGTGGAATCCAGGTCAAAGCAGCCGAAATTCTTGGTATAAACCAGCGCAGTCTTTGGCACCGTATCAAGAAGCTCGGCATTGATGTAGGCTCTATGAAAAATCAACAAAAAATGTAGATTTAGCATCAATTTATGAATAAAGGAGTCAGTCGACAGGGGTCAGTGTCAGGTTAAAATAATATTTTAATAATTTATTATTTAGTATTAACAACTTTTTATATCCATGATCCCTGATCCATGACCCCTTACAGCTTTTAGATGGCATGGCCTATGCAAGTAATAAAATCAAAATAGGACTGTTATTTCTGTAAAAAGTCGAAAAGCCTGTCACTCCCGTGAAAACGGGAGTCCAGAAACACTTAAAAAAATGGATAATGACGGGAAAAAGTGAAATCAGATTTTTTACGAGAGTATAAGGACTAAGACAAAACAAAAAAGATAGATGAATTTAAATAAAAAGCTTCATAAAATTGCTGCCCGGAAGGGTTACCGGAACAGGAGGTTAGTAAAATGAAAAAACCATTATTCAAAAAGAATCAGAAAGGGTTCACACTCATCGAGATTATCGCAGTTCTTGTTATTCTGGGTATACTTGCGGCTGTTGCCATTCCCAAGTATCTGGATATGCGGACAGATGCGATAATAAAGGCTGCTGGTGGTGCGCAGTCAGAACTTAATGCCCGTGAAAGGTTAAAGCTGGCAGAGTGGAAACTGAAAGATGGTGCGGGTCCTTATCCGGGGCCGCCTTCGACAAATACAGGTTTGGCGGGAAATGGTGATACAGTTCCTGGTGTTGACACAAAATTGGGCATAGACTGGAATAGCAATGCAGACATCGTGAGTGGTACGGGGTTTGTTTTTAAGGGCAAAACGGTTACATTCACCAG
Source organism: uncultured Desulfonema sp. (assembly GCA_964578785.1). GTDB lineage: Bacteria > Desulfobacterota > Desulfobacteria > Desulfobacterales > RPRI01 > RPRI01. Next base: position 3,572 of record CAZOEH010000161.1, read on the forward strand.
GAATGCGCCCACAGACGTCAATAATGAGCCCTACAACTGGACAGTAGCAGTAAGCTGATACTGACTCAAGTTCTATGGTTTCCCGGCACAACCAATCCCCCTGCCCCCCCTTACCAAAGGGGGGGCGGGGGATTTTCATATAAACGTTTCTTCCAGATTCAAATTCCGATCTTCGAAATACTCGATGTGTTCCAGGTATTGATATTAAGGCCTTCTTTGTATCTGGCCAAAATTGGGCGTTTTTCAAAGGTTTCCTCACTGACTCCCGACCGTCAAGTCTTCTTTCTCAACCGGATTGCCTCCTCGTTGCAGACGATGGTTTATTGCCTGTCCGGCTTCTTGCAGGTACGCAAAATCGAAATCCATCCCTGGCCCAGACCTGGTTTTTCAAATATCCGGCATTCCATCGAGAAGTCGCGCCAGGGCGGATCTGTTAATCCTACTTAAAATCCTTCCTTGAACCAAAACAGTGAAAAGCAGATAAATAATCAGTTTTTATGGATTTGGAATCCAAATATTTTGATGAATTTATAGAATTGATGTAATTTGACAACTATGATCAAATGGAAGTATGGTAATTCCGGCCTGATGATAGACTTTTTATGAACTTGTCAAGATTTGAAATAAAAGGTTAATTTTACTTTTCAATAACCTTGAAAATCCCGTTTGGCATACGGGAATTTCAAGGTAAGATATCACCATGATTAAGCGCACACATACTATTGCCAATATAACGACTGCCCTAGAAAGGAGCCGCGCTGTCGATTGATGACGGATTTATTGACGTGAAGAGGGTAATGGCGGAAGCTTATCGGCGGAAAGGCTTTTACGAAAGAGCTGTAAATCTCATGGAGCAGTACACTGCCGGATACAGGAATGATCCGGAAGGCTATCTTGCCCTGATCGAACTTTACTCAAAAACCGGACAAACGGAGAAGATAGACAGGACAATTGCAATGGTCATGATTTTGAAAGGGTCAAAAAGCTGGAATGATCTGATCGATGAATATAACGTCGATAGTGCGACGCATGCTTATGTTCCCTTGAAGGATTCTTTTCTGGCTATCGTTAAGAAAAATCTGCTGAAGGATTTTTGATTCTTCCCCGGTAAAACCCCTTGAAGAAACTGCTTGATTTCAAATAGCAAGAAAAGATGTAATTTCCCCGGCGAATATGATAAGAGATGACAACGCTGGATTTTTTTGAATATCACAAAGAGCAGCACGGAGGTGAATAGATGGGCGTTGAAATAATAAAAGTGGAGGCTCTCCGACTCAGTCCCGAGGAACGTGCCTACCTGGCGCGAGAACTCCTGGCCAGCCTTGATTCGATGAGTGAAGCCGACATCGATCGACTTTGGGTCGACGAAGCTATCCGCAGAGACGATGAGATTGATAAAGGTACTTCCAAAACGTATCCTGCAGAAGAGGTGCTTGCCCGCGCACGAGCTCGTCTGAAATGAGCGGAATATTCTCTATACATGAAGCGGCTGAGGTTGAAATCAACGAAGCAGCAGATTTTTACGACATTGAGAGTCCCGGCCTCGGCACAGCATTCATCAACGAAATTGGCAGAGGCATCGAGATTACCACATGCTTTCCGGAAGCAGCGCCGCTTATTCAAGGACGAGTCAGGAGAAAGATCCTTATCAAATTCCCTTATTCACTTATCTACTCGTTGCGACCGGATGAAATTAGGCTTCTTGCCGTGGCGCACCAAAAGAGACGCCCATTTTACTGGCGCAGCCGTCGTTGACTATGGACCGGGATAAGTCCTGACTCGGACAAACGGAGAAACTTGACAGAACAATCGCAATAGTCATGATTTTGAAAGGGTCAAAAAGCTGGAATGATCTGATCGATGAATATAACGGCGATAGCGCGGCGCATGCTTATGTTCCCCGGAAAGATACTTTTCTGGCTGTAGTCAGGAAAAATCTGCTGAAGGATTTTTGAACCAAAAACTTATCTGACAGGATTTACAGGATGATTTGTAAGTCCGCTGAGGAAGAGCAGCCTGAAATAAGCATCTGATTGTTATCCTATTATTGTTTTGCGAAGTATTTTTCGTTTCAATTTCCGTAAATCATCAACAAGAAATACATAATTCCTGCCGACCTTATGAAAAGGCAGTTTCCCCTCCTTTGCCCATCTTCGTACAGTTATTTCAGCAACATTCAAGTATTCAGAAGCTTCTTTAATGGTAAAGGTCGAAGGAATATCATCAAAAACCTCATCATAGGTGTAATAATCCTTGTCGAAACCTTTGCGGGCAATGATGGAGAAAAGTTTTTCCCGATCTCGCATCGGCAAGGTAATAATATCTTCATAAATTTTCTCTGCCCTGTTCATGGCTGAAACTCCTTTTTATATTTCTTTAGATTGCGATAAAAGTTTTCATGTGTTCCGATCATGACAAAAACAAGATTCCTGCTTGCTGCTTTATAGGCGATCAGATATTCTTGTTTATGGAACCTGAATTTATGCACCCGAAATCCGGTCAAGTAACCCTTCTTTTCTTCTCCTGTTCCTGGATTGTCGCTGATATCGTCCACTTCATCCTGGATGGCCAGTTGAAGAGGTAAGAACTGCTTTTTAACAAACCGCCGGAACGCTGGGGTAAATAATTTTTTCATGATGATCTATCTGATAATATAAATAATCATATTGATCAACATCTATTTTTGGTCTTATTATTTTCTCCATTATCAGTCATAGTTGCAAAACAACTCTTTTCCGTGCAATATGAAATTACAACTTTCAATTTGCGTGAAACTGTTCTAAGCATCCATACCGAAATGGTTTTGATACCAAATAATTATACGTATTAATTAAAAATTATGAAATTGGAGTCCAAATATTTTGATAAATTTATGGAATTGAAGTAATTTGACGGCTATGTGCAGGCGAATTCAATTGGTCTGCAAAAAGGAGAAGGAAGCAGCCCGGCGACTGGCTGCAGACATATAGAAACGCTGAAGTCAAGATGACCAACCGGGAAAACCGCATCGAATTTATTACCTTGAAAAT
>CAZOEH010000162.1:0-6591 GCA_964578785.1 uncultured Desulfonema sp.
GCCAAATACCTTTGTTGTGAATATCTTCCACATAGCCCTTGAATATACACGGCCCTTTTATGCAGACAACGCCTATTTCATCAGTTTGAGCTTCACGGATATATTCTCCGTTATCATCCAGAACGGATATTTTCATCTCCTGATAGGGAAGCCTTATGCCTATGCTTCCCACCTTTCTTTCCCCGTCCTTCGGATTGATTGCGGACGCGCAGGTTGACTCCGTAAGTCCGTAGCCCTCGAGAATCTTCATTTTCGTATGGGCCTCGAACCTGTTGAAGAGTTCGACACTCAAAGGAGCGGCGCCGCATACGACATATCTCAGCGATGATATATCGGCGTTCCCTACCGGGATATCAAGGAGCACGGAGAGTACTGTCGGAACGCACGAGAAAAAAACCGGCCTGAATTTTTCGACTATCTTATAGAAGTTTTTCATTATGCCCGGCTCGCGGTATCCCGCCGGTGAAAGCATTACAACATGCCCGCCGACGGAAAAAGGCATAAGTCCTGTAACGCAGGTTCCGTTGCAGTGGAAAAGAGGAAGCCCGACCATGACCGTTTCGCCCGGTTTCAGCCCGCTTCCCGCCATAATGTCCCATGCAAGAACAACTTCATTATGATGGCTTCTTCTGGCAAGCTTGGGTCTCCCGGTCGTCCCGCCGGTATGATAGAGCGAGGCGATGTCATCGGGATTAATTTTGCGGTCAAATGTGAGGCGGTCGGCCGGATACTGCTCCATCTTTTCTTCAAATCCGTATATGCCTTCGGCTTCGTTGCTTTTTCCCATGACACAAATGACGTGCTCAAGCGACGGGATCTCTTTGCGTATCGAATCCGTCTTTTTCCATATCTCCGTCCCGGGAAGGTCTCCGAGAGTAACGAGAACTTTTGTGCCGGCGGCTCTGCATATGTCGCGGATAGCCGAAGCCTCCAGCATGGGATTGATGGGGTTTGCGATCCCGGCGGCTTCCGCTCCCCACAGGGTAAAGTGTGTCTGAGGCAGATTGGGCAGGATATATGTAACAACGTCCGCAGGTCCGACTCCCAGATCGTGAAACATGTTGGCGGCCTGGCGGATTTTCCCTATAAGCTGTTTATAGGAGATCTGTACCGGAGCTTCATAGCTTGCTCCGTCTTTCAGAAAACTTATTGCCAGGGCATCCGGATTGATACTCGCGCCTTTTTCGATAAGTTCAAATGTGTTTTTATCCTTAATCCTGTCGGCGAGAGGAACTTTTTCAATCTCCTCTACATCCGAAAGATTCCGTATAATGAATTCATTCGCCATATCCAATCTCCTTTTGACACGTATAATAAAATACCGTCACTCCCGTGAAAACGGAAGTCCAGAGCTGCCCGAATTTCCTGGATAGCGCTGACGCTTCACTTCGTGCCCCGCTGGAGTTTATCCTCATGAAAATGGGGACGGGAATGACAAAAATAAGAAGCCAGGACTTTATGCAAATACTTTAACTTTTGTGCCTTTGTTTCTTCGTGGTAAAATTTAGCTTTTTACGACTCTGTTATTTCATGCCTGTTGCCTTAAGAAAGCTCCCGGCAAGCTTGATAATATCATTTACCTGATCCGGTTTTATCCAGACAATTTCAGGGTCGGCATTAAACCATGTCATCTGGCGTTTTGCAAACCTTCTCGTGTCCTGCTTCAATGTCTTTACTGTTTCATCCAGAGGGATCCGTCCCGTCACGTATTCAACCATGTGGCGGTAACCTATCGACTGCATGGATTTTAAGCCGGGCTGATAATTCATCTCAAGAAGCCGCTTGACCTCTTGTGCAAAGCCGGCTTCTATCATCAAATCGACTCTTTTTTCAATCCGTTTATATAAATCCTCTCTTTCCGTTGTAAGACCGATTTTTAACACGTTGAACCTGTTTCCGGAGAACCTGTGCTTTTTATGATGTTCCGAAATGGTCATGCCGGTAGTTTCAAATACTTCCAGAGCTCTTATGACCCTGAAAGTGTCATTGGGATGTATCTTGTCCGCAGCCTCGCGGTCTGACTTTAAGAGGCGTTCATATAAGGATTCGGTTCCATCTGTTTCCGCTTCCTTCCTCAGTCTGTTTCTTGTTTCGTCGAACGATGTGCCGGGAGAAAAGAGTCCGTGAACCAGAGCCTTGATATACAATCCGGTACCTCCCACCAGAAAGGGAGTAATCCCCCGGGTCTTCAGGCTATCAATTATGTTATCTGCAGCCAGTGCGAATTTTGCTGCGCTGAACTCTTCATCCGGTGCGATGATGTCTATCATGTGATGAAATATCCGCGCCCTCTCTTCAGAAGTCGGCTTTGCGGTGCCTATATCCATATGTTTATATATCTGCATGGAATCGGCGCTTATGATTTCGCCGCCGAAAGCCTCAGCCGCTTCAATCCCTGCCGAAGTTTTTCCTATGCCGGTCGGGCCGCAGATTACAATTATGGTCGGTTTCTGGTTCATATAACGTACCTCGAATGCCGAATATCGTATGTCGAATGTCGGACATCGAATAAAATAAAGGGTTCAAGGGTTCAAGTAAAAAACCCGAACATCGGACATCGAATTTCGCACATCGAATGTCAGGCATCGGACATCGTTTTTTTCGATATTCTAAGTTCGATATTCGAAATTCGGTCTTTATCACACCATTCTTTCTATCTCTTTGAGCTTTTTATCGAGCCTTTTTGCGGATACCGGAACCGGAGTTTTCAGCTCCTGCGCAAAAAGAGAGACCTTGTATTCTTCAATAAGCCAGAAATATTCTTCGATGGCTTTTTTCTTCCCTTCGGAAACAAGAGGGGTCAGGCTTTTCAGAAGCTTATCAAGAGAAGCGGCGTGTATCTCAAGCTCCCCTGATCTGGCCTTTTCCTTTTCAGGCTCGATTATTCCTCTCTGAGCCCTTACCGATACGGCCTGAAGGTACCGCGGAATATGTAAAAGACGGTCCGGTCGATATAACTGCATGAAATTACCGGGCAGCAATCTGACGGTTTCATTTTCAAGCCTGCCAAGAAGATCAGAGGCCTCTCTGTTCCGGGAAGCCTTTTTTTTCAACTCCTGCAGGTTTGTCATGGTTTCATGAAACGACTTTAAAACAGGAGCTATAATTTTAATTTTTTCCTGCCCGTATTGAAACATATTTCTGAGCACATAAAGGGCGTGTGAGTCGAAAGCCTCTCTGGTTCGTATCACGACATCAAAAAGCTCATTTATCACGCTTTTGAAAAAGAGCCTGTCGAATTTTTTTACGCCTCCGAAAAATCCGGTATATTCATGAAGATCTCCGGGCAGCGCCAGGTGTTTTTTCGCATGTTTGAGATCCTTTTCAAAAACCGCCATAAAGAGCGCGACGGTTCCTTCAGCGTGTGATTTCAGAGCTTCTTTCCCGGATTCAAAAATCCGGAGGTTGACGCATCCTTCATCTTTTTCAAGCCCCGGAAAATATATCCGGGATGTTTCTTCATTTACCTTTATTATTATGCTTTCAGGAATATCGGTAAAGTCCCATTTGGTAATGCCGGTTACCTCATGCGTTCTTCTTGCTTTTTCAAGTAAGCCGGTGTCGGTCTTTGCGGAAAAGTCTTTTGTCAGAATCAGTTTATCCCTGCCTGAGTATATCTCCTCACCTTTCGGGCCTGTAATCGAAATGCGCATTTTGAGGTGCTCGGGCAGCGCTTCATCAGACCACACGGCAGCCGGAATATCCGTTCCGAAGTTTTCATAAATGAATTCCGAAAGAGCTGTCTTAAGTGATCTTTTCCCCCGCGGCATTTTTGCCATTATGGTTTCGACCGTCTGTGACAGGGGAAGCAGTCTTTTCCTGTACTCCTTGGGAAGCCCTTTCATAAGAGCAGTTATCTTTTCTTTAAGAAGTCCCGGCACAAGCCATTCGGTTGTTTCGGGCGGAACCGTTCCTGAGTATGCAGACGGAATCTTAACCGTTACGCCGTCTTCGGGCTTTCCGGGATCGAAGCTGTACAGGCATTGAAAAGGTTTATCGCCAAGCTTAAGATTATCCGGATAAAGCGCTATTTCTTCTTCATCCGGATTATAACGGAGGAAGTCCTCCTTTGTCATGCGCAGAAACCGGTCGCCGGCTTTGCTCTTTATGTATTTTGAAAGGGTGCGGATGTCATAAATGTCAGGGAGGTTTTTTCTGTAAAACTCAAATATCGCTTCATCGCCCGCGAAGATATCCCTTCTTCTGACCCTGTTTTCGAGGTCTATTATCTCGCTTTTAAGATTTTTATTATAATCCATGAAAGGAAACGGAATTCTGACATCCCCGTCAACTAACGCCCGCCTTATGAAAATTTCGGAGGCCTCCGGCGGATTTATCTTTCCGTATGGTACGCTCCTTCCCGATGCGATTACGAGCCCGTAAAGGCTGACCTGTTCAAGAACAACCACTTCGCCCCGTGTCCGTTCCCAGTGGGGCTCATGATAAGAATACCTGCACTGATCTTTTCCTATCTCTTCTATCCACCGGCTTTCAATGTTCGCAACCGTTCTTGCGAATAGCTTTGAAGTTTCCACCATTTCGGCTGCCACGATCCATGTTCCGGGATTTTTGAACAGGCCTGATCCGGGAAAGATCATGACCGATTTTTCCTTTGTCCCCGAAAAAATATTCTTCTCCTTTTTTACCGCGATATTGGAAAGAAAACCGCTTAAGACGGATTTATGAATCGCCTCATATAGAGGACTGTATACGCCGGGTTTCTTTTCTCCGGTTACCGCCGTTTCCTGTTCTATCAGGATATCCTTGATCTGCAAATATATGTCACGCCATTCCTTCATTCTTCTGAATGAAAGAAAATTCGCCCGGCAGAATTTTTTGGTGCCTGCGGTTATTTTTACGCCTTTTAAAGCATCATTGAACCTGTTCCATATATTAAGTATGGTTATAAAATCGGACTGGTTATCGGCAAAGAGCCGGTGAGCCCGGTTGGCCTCGTCTATTTTGGCAGTTTTATTTGTGGGCCTCTCTCTCGGGTCCTGGCAGCTTAAAGCCGCGGCGATTATCGTCATTTCTTCAAGACAGCCTCTTTTCTGCGCTTCGATCAGCATTCGTGAAAGCCTCGGATCGACGGGAAGAGATGCCATCATTTTCCCGTTTTGGGTCAGAGAGAATCCGGATTTATTCCCGTTATCGCGCGCAATCGCTCCCAGTTCCAATAAGATATCATATCCGTCCCTGATGCTTTTGGGCAAAGGCCCGTCAATGAAAGGGAAAACGGATATATCGCCTAAATCCAGCGCAATCATTCTTAGTATGACATCCGCGAGGTTGGATCGCAGAATTTCAGGAAGTGTGTAGAGAGGCCGGGATTTGTAATCTTCTTCAGGATAAAGGCGTATGCAGACCCCGTTTTCGACCCTTCCGCATCTTCCCTTCCTCTGGTCGGCGCTGCTTCTCGAAATCTTCACGACTGGCAGAGCGGTTGAACGGGATCTCGAGGAGTAGTGGGATATGCGCGCAAGACCGGTATCTATTACATACTTTATGCCCGGTATTGTAATCGATGTTTCCGCTATATTTGTCGCTATGATTATTTTTCTTGCCGGAATGGGCTTGAAAACCCTTGATTGTTCAGAGGCTGGAAGCTTTGCGAATACCGGCATCAGTTCAACAGATACGTATCTTCGTCCTTCGAGAATTTCGGAAGTTTCACGTATGTCCTGCTCGGTCGGCATGAAGATGAGAATGTCTCCGGCGCGGCTTTCTTTCATGAGTTTATCGACCGCTTCCCCCGCAAGATCGACGTGGGTTTTCTCTCCGCTCTCCTCAAGCTCCGGATTAACGGGCATGTAGCGTGTATCAACCGGGAACATCCTGCCTGAAACCTCAATTACAGGGGCATGATCAAAGGCTTTTGAAAATTTATCGGTATCGATTGTCGCCGAAGTAATTATAATCTTCAGGTCGCGTCTTTTTCTTAAAAGATTTTTGAGCAGACCGAGAATAAAATCGATATTGAGACTTCTTTCATGCGCTTCGTCAACTATTATGGTGTCATATTCATTCAGATATGGGTCCCTGTGGGCCTCGGCGAGAAGAATCCCGTCGGTCATTATCTTTATGAAGGCATCCTTACGGGTTTTGTCCGTAAACCGGATTTTATAACCGACCGATTTCCCTGTTTCTTCTCCGAGCTCCTCGGCGATGCGGGCTGCGACGGTGATGGCCGCAATTCTTCTCGGCTGGGTGCAGCCTATTTTGCCGTATATCCCCCTTCCGGCCGCCAAACAGAACTTCGGTATCTGAGTGGTTTTCCCTGAGCCTGTTTCGCCTGAAATTATAACCACCCGGTTTTTTGAAATAGCCTCTATTATTTCATCTTTTTTAGCCGTTATGGGAAGGGCCGGATCGAATGCAACTTCAGGAACACACTTTTTTCTTATATTTATTTGATATTGATTCATTATCCGATTATCCGAAAGAGTCGGGATATACGCTCCCGCATCGCAGGAAGCGGGTTATCTGCTGGTTGTTTAGGTTCATAAGGCAAATCAAAAAGTTTCCGCTTCAGGCGGATATTACACTTTTTACTAAGCCGTTATTATTAATTCCTTGACACACACCTATTTA
>CAZOEH010000163.1:0-2155 GCA_964578785.1 uncultured Desulfonema sp.
AACGGGGGCTTTTCCAGCATCTTTATGAGAGGGAGCATCTCATGCTCCTTCTCTTCACTTTTTCAATCACGCTGGTATTCGGCGACCTCGTCAAGATGGTATGGGGTTCGGATTACAGATGCGTTGATCTTCCGGCCTCATTCCAGGGTTTCTTTACGATTTTCGGTTTTCCGTTTCCCCGGTACAATCTCTTATTGATAATAATCGGCCCTGTTGTAGCTTTCGGTTTGTGGTTTCTGATCAATAAGACCAGGATAGGAAAAATTGCAAGGGCGGCTGCGGTGGACAGGGAGATGGTCGGGGCTATCGGAATAAATGTCAGCCTGGTATTTGCAGCCGTTTTTGTAATAGGCTGTTTCCTCGCGGGGCTCGGAGGAGCGCTTGTGGCTCCTACCCAGAATATAAGGCAGGGTATGGATCATGCGATCATAATAGAAGCATTTCTTATCGTGATAATGGGAGGACTCGGAAATATCTGGGGCGCATTGCTTGGAGCTCTTATATTCGGTTTGACCGACTCGATAGGAGTTCTTGTATTGCCGCAGTTTGCCATAGTGTTTCCTTATGTCGTCGTTGTGATAGCCCTGCTTTTCTGCCCGAAAGGACTTCTTAAATCAACATGGTAAAGGCGATTCTGTCTGATAGCAGAGCCTTGAAAGCTTTTGGGGCGGGTGTTGCGGTTTTTATTCTGCTCCTCCTTGCGCCATGGTTTCTGCCGAGATTTCATGTATATCTGCTTGGGCTGATATTTACTACAGGACTTCTTGCAGTAAGCCTCAACCTGGTGCTTGGTCTTGGCGGAATGTACCAGTTTCATCATGCCGTGTTTTACGGAATCGGGGCATATACCGTGGCTCTTGTGATAACCAAAACCGCCCTTTCTCCGTGGATAGGCTTTCTTCTGGCGCCTCTCGTCTCGGCATTCCTAAGTTTTGCAATCGGACTTATCTGTGTGCGGCTTTCAAAGCTTTATTTCGGAATGCTCCAGATATCCCTCGGCTCCCTTGTCTGGGCTGTTGTTTTCAGGTGGTATTCATTCACGGGGGGTGATGACGGGATTCACGGCATATCCGTTCCCGGCATCATCTCTTCCACTTCCGGGGCATATTATTTTTCTCTGATATTGACGGTAATTTGCCTTATAGCAATGCAAAGAATCGTGAATTCACCTTTTGGAAGATCATTTCAGGCCGTACGGGACAACCCGGTAAGGTCAGAGGCCGTGGGTATCAACGTAAAACGTATGCAGCTTACCGGGATGGTCATATCCGGCGCCTTTGCCGGAATTGCCGGATCGATGTTCGTGGTTATTGAGGGGAGCGTGTTTCCCGAACTGATGTTCTGGACGCTGTCGCTTGAGATAATAATCATGTGCCTCCTCGGAGGCTGGTTCACTCTTTTAGGCCCGATGCTGGGAGCCGCGATAATCGTTCTGCTCAGAACATTTGTCGGAATATATACCGAATACTGGACTATTATCCTTGGGATTGTCCTCATGGTACTGATTCTCTTCCTGCCCCAGGGTGTTCTCGGTTATTTTCTGGAAAAATTTAACAGAGGCGGCATGAAACCGGTTCAGGAGGAGAAATGATGCTGCTGGTGGAGAATCTCCGGAAATCCTTTGACGGTTTTGCGGCGGTAAGGGACGCTCAGCTTGGAGTCGAAAAGGGTGAAGTAGTTGCAGTTATCGGGCCTAACGGGGCCGGCAAGACGACTCTCTTTAATCTTATTACGGGACAACTTAAGGCCGACAGCGGCAGGATTATATTTAAAGACGAAAACCTGGCCTGCATGACTCCGTATGAGATTTGCCGGAGAGGCATAAGCAGGTCTTTCCAGATTGTAAACATATTTTCAAGGCTGACAGTATTTGAAAATGTCAGGGTTGCCGTGATGTCTTACAATAAAAGGACATTCAATCTTTTTTCCAGGGCGAAAGATATCGCTGTTTCCGAAACCGGAGATATCCTGAAAAGCGTAGGCCTTTTCGAAAAAGCCGGCAGGATCAGCGGATCACTTTCCCACGGCGACCAGAAAGTGCTTGAGATGGCTGTTGCGCTCGGGAACAGGCCGGAACTCCTTATCCTGGATGAGCCGACTGCCGGAATGTCGCCGGAAGAAACCCGTAATGCTCTTGAGCTCATGAAGCTTCTGT
>CAZOEH010000163.1:2165-6584 GCA_964578785.1 uncultured Desulfonema sp.
CGACCGCGGAATCACCATACTCTTCTGCGAGCATGACATGGAGCTTGTCTTTTCGATCGCGAACAGGATTATGGTCATGCAGCACGGGAGAACTATCATACAGGGAGAGCCTGAAGTTGTCCGAAACGACAGGCAGGTGCAGGAAGCCTACCTTGGAGGGCCGGATGAAGTGTTCTGATACGATTCTTGAGGTTGAAGGAATAGATGCCTTTTACGGCCTGAGCCATATCCTGTTCGGGGTTTCTCTGACTGTCTCAAAAGGCGAAATTGTATGCCTGCTCGGTAGAAACGGCGCCGGGAAAAGCACGACCATGAAAAGCATAATGGGCCTTGTTCCACCTTCGAAAGGAACTGTGCGGTTCAAGGGAGAAACGGTTACGTGCATCAAGCCTTATATCCTTGCCCGGAAAGGGATGGGGTACGTTCCGGACGACAGGCGCGTTTTCGCCGATCTTACCGTGGATGAAAATCTCGAGATAGCGGAAAATAGAACAAAGAAAAATGCAAGGTGGAACAGGGATAGGGTTTACGGGTTTTTCCCCCCTTTGAAAGATCTGAAATCGCGAAGAGGCGGCCTGCTGAGCGGGGGAGAGCAGCAGATGCTCACAATAGCAAGGGCGCTCATGACTGATCCCGATCTTCTGCTTCTCGATGAGCCGACGGAAGGGCTTGCTCCGCTGATTGTCAGGATGCTTGAAGAGCAGATACTGAAACTCAAAGAAAGCGGGCTTACGGTACTTCTGGCCGAGCAGAATCAGAAGGTTGCGCTGAATTTAAGCGACAGAGGCTACGTGATAGACAATGGAGCAATCCGTTTTCACGGAACGAGCCGGGAATTGCGGGAAAACGAAGAGATCAGGAAAAAGTATCTGCTTGTTTAATATTTCAAGGGTTAAAGGATTCTGGCGGAAAGAAATTATGGTTTTATTACCCCACAAGATTGAGACCTTTGAAGAACATCCAATTTTGTTCAAGTTCAAGGAAGGCGATAATGAAGACTTAGGTTTTTGGTTCATAGTTGCTGGTTTCTGGTTAAAATAGAAAAACCACAAACCAGAGACCATAAACCAGAGACTTTGCACTATCAGGCAAAAGGGGGTGTTATGCAAAGGTCTCGTAAAGTTACCCTTTTTATCCAGTGCATAATAGATGGAATCTTTCCTGAGGTTGGATTCGCTGTTGTGCGCATTTTTGAGAAGCTCGGAATAGAGGTAAAATGCCCTGCGGAACAGACATGCTGCGGCCAGCCTGCCTTTAACTCGGGATACCGGAAAGAGGCTAAGCGGGCGGCGGAACATTTTGTAGATGTCTTTGGGGATGCCGAAGCCATAGTCTGCCCGTCAGGATCGTGTGTGAACATGGTAAGGAATCATTATCCGGAGCTGTTCAGGGATGACGAAAAACTGCTTGAAACCGCGAAAGGCATCGGAGTAAGGACATTCGAGCTTACCGAGTATCTGGTTGATATCCTCGGAGTGGAAGACCTCGGCGCAAGATACGACGGAAGAATAACCTACCATGACTCATGTCATCTGATGCGCGGAATAGGCGTTAAAGAACAGCCGAGAAGACTTATAAGGAAAATCAGGGGCGCCGAATTCGTCGAAATGAATGATTCCGACAGGTGCTGCGGATTCGGAGGCGCTTTTGCAGTAAAGTACCCTGAGATTTCAAGTGCAATACTCGAAGATAAAGTTAATAATATAATCGCTTCCAATGCGGAAGTAGTAACGGGTTGCGATATGGGGTGCCTTATGAACATTCAGGGTCTCCTGAGCCGTAAGAGATTGCCGGTTAAAACACTGCATATCGCGCAGCTTCTTGCAGGAAAAAACTGAAGTGAATCTCAAATCCATTAACATATGACTTTCGGCTGCCTTATTAATTTTGCTGAGTTCGCTGGAAGTTAGAATATTCTTTTTTATGTCATTCCCGTCCCCGTTTTCACGAGGATAAACTCCAGCGGGGCGCTTGGTGAAGCGTGAGCGCTATCCAGTTTTTTCATATGGTTCTGGACTCCCGTTTTCACGGGAGTGACGGAGTTTGGAACTTTTTATGAAGCCGTCAAATTTGTATCAGGTATCGTGAGGATATAGAGCATAAAGTATAAATCAGAGCGGATATAATGATCAGGATAACCACCGAAAAATACAGAGAGGAAGCGATAAAGGGAATAAACGATCCTGTATTGCAGAAAGCGCTTGCGGCTCTTCAGGTGCGTTTCGGCAGAGGCACAGCGGAAGCATACAGGAATCTTCCGGAAGGGCCGGGCCTTCGTCAGGAGGCGCACACGATAAGAATGAAAGCCGTTGAAAACCTGGATATTCTTTTAGAGCGTCTTTCCGAAAAAATCCGTTCGAGGGGAGGGCATGTTTTTTTCGCGGAAGATGCCGACGCTGCCGTTAAATACTGCCTCGAGACGGCACGAAAGCATAATGTAAGGCTTGCAGTCAAGGGCAAATCGATGCTTACGGAAGAGATAGGATTAAATGAGGCCCTTGCCGCCGACGGGATAGAGGTTGCCGAAACCGACCTTGGGGAATATATTATCCAGCTTGCAGGCGAGCATCCTTCTCATATAATTGCGCCTGCTATTCATAAAACAAGAAGCGAAATCGGTCTTCTTTTCTCGGAAAAGCTGAAGATACCCTTTACGACCGATCCCGAGACTCTGACATGGGCCGCGAGAAAAGCGTTGCGCGAAAAGTTTCTCTCTGCCGGAATGGGTATTTCCGGATGCAATATCGCCTGCGCCGAAACAGGACATATAACCGTTGTTTCAAACGAAGGCAACATCCGGATGTCAACGACTCTTCCTAAGGTGCATATCGCGTTCATGGGCATGGAGAGGATAACGGCAAGGCTTTCGGATCACGATATGCTTTTCAGGCTTCTTTCAAGAGGGGCGGCCGCGCAGAAGATGGCAGGCTATGTCAGCTACATCGGAGGCCCCCGCCCGGCAGGCCACTCTGATGGTCCCGACGAATTCCATCTTGTAATAATAGACAACGGCCGTACAAAAATACTTGCAGATAAAGAATTCCGGGAGATGCTCTGCTGTATCCGGTGCGGAGCATGCCTCAACATCTGCCCGGTTTACGGCAAGATCGGAGGACATGCGTACGGGTATGCTTATTCAGGCCCGGTCGGCGCCGTTGTAACTCCACTTCTTGTCGGGATCAACAGAGCAAAAGACTTGTGTCTCGGAGAGACGCTGTGCGGGGCGTGCAAGAATGCGTGTCCTGTAGACATAGATCTTCCAAGGATGCTTCTCCTGCTGAGATCAAAACTTGCCGACGGGGATTCGAAATGGAATGTCGGAAGGGAAAATACCGGAGAGAAGATGCTGTATGGCATATGGTCGGGGATTGTCCGGAAGCGGTGGGTTTATGATGCTGCTCTAAGTCTTTCCAGGACAGGGTCGAGATTGTTTACAGGCAAAGAGGGCATGATTTCAAGCCTTCCTTTTTTTCTGAAGGGCTGGACCGAAAGCCGTGACATGAAACCTCCGGCGCCGGAAAGTTTCATGCGGCAATGGAAGAAGTCGGGAAAACAAAGAAGGGTGAAATGAACGGTAACGGAGAGGCAAAATTTTTGGATAATATAAGAAAAGCTCTTCGTGTTGACCGTAACGCAACCCGCCCTGATCTTTTTTGCCGGCGATCCGGCGGTGAATCTATGCGTGTTTCTGATAGAATCAGCAGCCGCATGCATTCCTCAAGACTTCAACTGCTTGAAACAATGATCGAAGCCGGAAAGCCTGTAAATCTCAATGTTATACCCGTTAAAACATTATCTGAGGCGGCTCGGGAGATAATGAAACTTGCCTGTAAAATAAAGCCGGAATGGGGGGATGAAAAGAAAGTCGTCTTGTGGAAGCATCCTCTTATCGTGGAAATGAATATCGAAGGGATTCTCCGGGAAAAGAATATCGCCGCTATATTTTCAAACCGGACGGATGACGGAAATACCGGTAGAGACCGGCTTATTAAAGAATCGGCCGGTTCTTTCATTGGGATTACATCCGCCGACTATTGTATTGCGGAAACAGGAACGCTTGTTCTGAGAACAGCGCCAGGCAACGAACGAAGTGTTTCTCTTCTCCCTTCCATTCACGTGGCCGTCATAAAACTTGAGCAGATCATTGCCGACTTCAAAGAGCTTTATACTCTTCTTGACAAGGTTCTTGAGAATGACCCGGAAGGGATGGAAAACGGCATGACATTTATAACCGGCCCGAGCAAAACAGCCGATATCGAGGCCACCATGGTTCACGGAGCCCACGGCCCCCGCGAAGTATATATTTACGTCATAACGGGAGACTGATTCGAGACCTTTGCATAACACCCCCTTTTGCCCGATTTATTAATGACTTTGTCTCTGGTCTCTGGTTTATGGTCTCTGGTTTTTCGTTTTTAA
>CAZOEH010000164.1:0-6576 GCA_964578785.1 uncultured Desulfonema sp.
AATCCCGATCCCGGCACCTCCTATGCAAAATACAGGCTCTATAATATCGGCAACAACAGCCCTGTCGAGCTGATAAAGTTTATAGAAGTTATTGAAGATGCTCTTGGAAGAAAAGCAAAAAAAGAGTATCTTGACCTTCAGCCCGGTGATGTGGTTTCAACATATGCCGATGTCGGAGATCTCATGCGGGATGCCGGTTTTAAACCGCAGACTCCGCTTGAAACAGGAATAAAGCGGTTTCTATCATGGTATCTTGAATATTACGGAAAGAGAGCGAAGGATTAGGCAGTCCCGGAAACTTTTAAGCGAAATTCCGGAATAACGCTATGAAAAAAGAACTCATCGTCGAACTATTTGAAAAATTTGAAGGCGCCAGTTATTTTTTCAACAATCTGGAATGCTGGAGCGCGCGTGATCTGCAGAAGATATTGGGTTATGCCGAATGGCGTAATTTTCTTAAAGTAATAGAAAAGGCAAAGGCCGCCTGTAAAAACGCTGATATCAAAGTGCCGGACCATTTTGTTGAAGTAAACAAAATGGTCGAACTCGGGAGTGGTTCTCAGAGAGAAATAGATGATATAGCCTTAACCCGTTACGCCTGCTATTTAATCGCTCAAAACGGCGATTCCACCAAGAGTGAAATCTCCTTTGCTCAGACCTACTTTGCGGTTCAGACCCGAAAACAGGAAATTATAGAGCAGCGGCTCCTGGATGTCGACCGCGTGATTGCCCGTGATAAGCTTACAAAATCCGAGAAGAAGCTGTCGGGTATAATTTATGAGCGCGGTGTAGATGACAGAGGTTTTGCCCTTATTCGTTCAAAAGGGGATCAATCGTTATTCGGCGGTTTTTCTACCGGAGACATGAAACGCAGACTCATGATTCCTGACGGCCGGCCGCTCGCAGATTTTTTGCCTCTTCTCACAATAAAAGCCAAGGATTTTGCGACCGAACTTACCAGTCATAATGTCATAGAAAAAGATTTATCCGGCGCCAATCAGATATCTGATGAGCATGTGGAAAATAACATAGCGGTTCGTAAAATACTGATCGAACGGGGAGTAAAACCGGAAGCATTGCCATCCGCTGAAGATGTCAAAAAGGTTCAGCGTAAACTGGCCGATGATGAAAGAAAATTGCTCAAGGATATAAAGAAGAAAAAGGGTTAGCGATACGGCAACCTTCTCTTGCCGGGTTGCATGCACTTTTTAGAGTAGTATCGTCATGTCTCATAAATAAATTATAGCGCCAATTGAATGAAAGTTGGTTTTAAGTAAATTTGCATTGACTTATATAATATTGTATATTAGATAATAAAGTAATGAAAATAATAAAAGTAAGGAAATAATATGGCTACGGCAGTAAAAATTACGGACAAAGGCCAGGTTACCATCCCGCGGGAGATTCGGAAGGCATTAAATTCAAAATTGATTTCCTTCAGCGTGACGGATGGCGTTGTAACCCTTCGCCCAATTCATGACGTCGGGGGCTCTCTCCGGGCTTATGCCAAAAATGCGCCACCTAAAAAATCTTTCAGAGAAATAAAAGAAACGGTGTGGGAGGCGGCTGTCCGTGAGAAAATCAAACGTTAATCTTCCCGATACAAACACGATCATTCGTTACCTTGTCAAAGATGATGTTAACCAGTATCTTGCCGCAGAGGTATTCTTCACAAAAGTCCTGACCGGAGAAGAAAAGGCTATTATCTTAGAGTGTGTTCTAATCGAATGTATTTACATTCTGACCAAAGTTTACAAGGTTCCGAGGACTGAGGCTTCGGCAAGTCTTATTGATCTGTTGCACTATAAAGGTATTCAAAACCGGGACAGGAATGAGTTTATCGCTGCGCTAAACCTTTTTTCTGAAAAGAATCTGGATATTGTGGATTGTATTCTCTGCTCCAGAGCGAAAAAGAGTGACTATACTCTCTTTACATTCGATAAAGATTTGAAAAAAAATACTGGATAAATAGAAACCCGGAATAATGATCATATAAGAAAACCAAAAAACAATACGATGCAATCCGGCTTTGAATTTCCTATCTTTCACTGCTTTGACGGTGCTGAGCAACCCAATCTTTCAGTGCTTCATTAATGCGTGTCTGCCAACCGGGTCCGGTAGAACGGAAATAAGCATACGGGACGTTCATGCAGAAAGAAGCATACGGGACGTTCATGCAGAAAGTGCTTGGCGATTAAAAAGAAGCATACGGGACGTTCATGCAGAAAGTGCTTGGCGATTAATGTTCACTATGAGAGTTGCAGAATATGCTAAGATCAGGAAGATTAGATACACTTGGCGTGCTGCGCCATGTCATGGGCCGGGAAATTGAAAGAAAGTATAACTTAAAAAAATGGGCGCTGTGCCCCCACTTTAGATTCTCGATAGATTCATATTGTTAATTTTTGGACTAGTATTGGGGATGTCCATAAATAAGTAAATAAATGATATTTTAGCATGGATTTATCTTTCTTACGGATGCCTTTCTATCTATTCCCCTGACTTTTCCTTATTGTATTCATACGCCCAAATGCCGGAATCTGACTCCGTTGCTCAATCAAATGCCCCAATTCTTTTTATGTTAACGAATTTCTGACACACAACAAAGCTTGCATATCACAAAGCGTAAATGATAAAGAAAAAAATAGTAAAAATATGGCTGGTTTTAATCCGATCGCCGGCAACAATTAATCTTTTTTCCGACGCGCGAAAACAGGCTGAAACCAAGCTTGCGCCTTTTCTTGACTAAATGACAGCGAAAGTAGAGAATAGGGATAATTAAAATACATACTGGGAGATTGATAAATTATGACGACAACAGGGTTAAGCAAAATTATTGATGAGTTCAGCTACTTACCTCTGGAAGATAAGGACTATGCGATAGATATAATGAAAAAACAGCTCATCGAAGCAAAACGTAACGCTCTTTTCAGGCGCGCGAAACAGGCTGAAACCAACCTCAAAAAAGGGGCGATAAAAAAAGGAACCGTCAAGGACCTCTATGAGGATATCGAAGATGATTAACATAGTCTGGGATCAGGGTTTTAAAAGAAGTTATAAAAAAAAGATAAAACACAATGCGGAGTTAAAAAAGCAATTTTGGGAGGCTTTGGATGTGTTTTCCGGAAAGCCTTTTGATCCTGTGTTAAAAGCACACAAACTGACAGGAAAGCTGAAAGGTTATTGGGCTTTCAGTGTCAACTATGATTGCCGTGTTATTTTTAAGTTTATAGGGAAAAAAGAAATCTTTCTGATAGATATCGGCAGCCATGATGAGGTTTATTAAAACCGGAAACCGATAATAAGCCAAAGAGTGACTAAATCCTAAAACCAAAACAAAAGGGTCAACCCGTTTCCGGGTTAACCCTTTAGATTATATTATGGTGCCGAAGGCCGGGCTTGAACCGGCACGGGCGTAGCCCACTACCCCCTCAAGATAGCGTGTCTGCCAAATTCCACCACTCCGGCGTTTTTATTTCTTTTCAGTTGCATCCGGAAGTTTTACAGGCGCTGTTTCCTGTACAGGTGCAGCATCGCCTTTTTGTTCCGCTTTCTGCTCGATAGGCGCCTTGACATCCTTCATGACCGAGCTTCCTCTCTTGTGTCCTGAGATATAAGCAAGAGAAAGCGAGGTTATCATGAATATTACCGCAACAATCGTTGTTGCCTTGCTTAAGAAAGTGGAAGCGCCTGTGCTGCCGAAAAGGGTCTGGCTGGAGCCTCCGCCGAAGGCGGCGCCGATGTCGGCCCCTTTTCCGGTCTGGAGCAGAACGATCATTATGATCGCTATGCAAACAATAACATGTAATATAATTAATAAAATTGACATAGTTAAATCCGGCTTATTTATATTTTATGATTTCTGCAAATTTTTCAGCGTTTAAGCTTGCCCCTCCGACAAGGGCTCCGTCAACATCCGGCATCGACATCAATTCTTTTATATTTTCAGGTTTTACACTTCCACCATACAATATTCTGACCGATCCGGCAATCTTTTTTCCGAAAAGCTTCCCGGCAAGATCGCGTATAAACCGGTGAACTTCCTGAGCCTGGCTGCTTGTAGCTGTTTTGCCGGTTCCTATGGCCCAAACCGGCTCATATGCCAGAATTACGGGTTGCAGCTCATCCGGAGAGAAGCCTTCTAACCCCATTTTTATCTGTTTGTCAAGAATATTAAATGTATTATCCGCATCCCGCTCTTTTTCCGTTTCACCTATGCAAAGAACAGGCGTAAGGTTGTTATTTATCGCGGATCTTATCTTTTTGTTTACGGACAGGTCCGTTTCGCCGAAATATTGCCTCCGTTCCGAATGCCCGATGAGAACATATCTGCATCCCGCCGAAGCAATCATCTGAGGTGAAATTTCTCCGGTATACGCGCCTTCTTTTTCCCAGAAAATATTCTGTGCTCCCAGCATTACTGAACTCTCTTTTATTGCTTCATGAACCTGTGAGAGAGCGGTGAAAGGAGGGGCGATCATAACATCGACATCGTTAACCCCGGATACAAGCCCGGACAGTTTTTTTGCGGTTTCAACCGCCTCGGCGCCGGTTTTGTACATTTTCCAGTTTCCTGCAATAAACGGTCTGCGGTCACTCATAAATATCTCCATTTTAAGTCAGTTTTTTCATGAAAACGAGAGCATCTTCTCCTGTTTCAGAATAGTATTTATGCCTTTTCCCGATTTGTATAAATCCGGATTTATTGTAAAGGGCTATGGCAGCTCTGTTTGAATCCCTGACTTCCAGAAACACCGATGTTGCTCCTTTATCCAGCGCCATTATAAAACATTTATCGAGAAGCCATGATGCGATTCCGAGATTCCGCCATTTCGGGGATACGGCAATCCTTAAAATACTCATTTCACATTCGATGATGCGGGAGCATATGTATGCAATTACCGCCTCATCTTTTTCACAGCCGGCTGATTTTACGACATAATCGAAAGCGTTTTTACAAGCAAGTTCTTCAAGAAATAATGAGTGTGACCACGGCGCTTTGAAGGATATCTCTTCAATTGCAAGAATTTGTTCAATATCATACAGGGAAAGGCTTGAAAGGTTCCAATGCAAGAATCTAACTCCGTTTGTTTCCTTTCAGGATACCGCTTGCAAGTGAGATGCTTTTCTTCCCATAGGTTTCAATGGATTGGGCAAGCTTGCTTATATCCATATCCTTTCGTGAATTAACCGCCTTTATCAGTATGGGAAGGTTTACTCCGGATATGACCTCTGTGCGTCCTTCTTCAAGAAATGAATAGCTCAGATTTGAAGGAGTTCCTCCGAACATGTCGGTAAGAATAAGAACTCCTTCCTTCATGTTGACATTTTTTATGCCTTCGGAAACTTTTTCCCTCAGTTTATCGGCGTTTTCATTGATATTTATTGAAACGGATACCACTCCCTCGGGACGGGCGCCCAGAATAAATTCAGCCGCATCGATCAATGCATCTCCAAGCTGTTTGTGAGTTACTATTACTATTCCTATCATAATCTTCCTGAATTTTGACTTTTTACATGTCCGTCATTATATCTTTACCGTGAGACCTTTGAAGAACGTCCAATTTTGGCCAAGTACAAGAAAGGCGATAATTTCGGCCAGAGGAATACATTGAGTATTTCGAGGATCGAAATTTGAGCCTGACACAGTAATCGGGCAAAAGGGGGCGTTATGCAAAGGTCTCACCGGCCTATATCCCGATGCGATATACCCGCCTGTATCCCGGATTTATTAAAATATTCAAAGATAGTCCTGGCTATGGGAACGGAACGATGCCTGCCGCCTGTGCATCCGACGGCAATGGTTAAATATGCCTTTCCTTCCTTTTCATATAAAGGGATTAAATAGTCAAGTAAATCGATGTATTTTTTTAAAAATGTCCTTGTCTTCCTGTTTTTCAGAACAAAAGCTCTTACTTTTTCATCTTCTCCGTCCAGGTCTCTTAACTCCGGTTTAAAATAAGGATTTTCAAGAAAACGGACATCAATAATAAGATCGGCGTCAATCGGTATTCCAAACTTATATCCGAATGAGAGTATATGCATCCTCATCGGCGATATACTTTTACTTTTATGCGCGATATCCGAAATTATGGATTTCAGTTCGTGGACATTATATCTGGATGTATTTATTATCCTGTCCGCGCAGGTTTTCAAATCCTTGAGATGTTCTTTCTCACTTCTGATATTTTCAATAAGAGTACTGCCGTGCGAGAGAGGATGATGTCTTCTTGTCTGGCTGAAACGCTGAACTAAAATCTCTTCATCGGCCTCAAGAAACAGAATTTCAAAATAACAGCCTGTTTGACGTATTGAATCGAAGACGGTCTTGTATTTTGATAAGAATCCTTTTTCCCGGAGATCCATTACAAAAGCAAGCCCTGCGATTTCATCCGAGCTTTTGATCGGAAGTTTCAGAAATTTGGGCAGGAGGGCAACAGGCATGTTGTCAACGCAATAGAACCCTGCGTCTTCAAATGCGGCAATTGCCGTGCTTTTGCCCGATCCGGATAGACCGGTAAGAATAAATATTTTTAAATCTTTCACGTCAAAATAGGCTGTTTTTAGAAATCTTCA
>CAZOEH010000165.1:0-6526 GCA_964578785.1 uncultured Desulfonema sp.
AGAACCGGAGCAGGCGGAGCAAAGATCGCCTTTCTTCATCCCAAATCGACAAACGGAATTCTGGTTGAGCTGTGTGAAAGAAGTGGAAAGTAAAAAGTGAAATGTGAATGGTAAGGAGTGAAGGTTTGAAGAACGTAAGTCGTGAGGCGATAATTGAAGTGCTAAATTCGAAGTTCGATATTCGATGTGCGATTTATAAAGGAGCGAAGAGATGTCTGATCTGAAAAAATGGGCTGAACTTGGCGCGAAGGAAATCAAAAAACCCGTTGAATCCCTTGACTGGAAGACTCCTGAAGGAATACTCGTAAAACCTCTTTATACGGCAGAAGACCTTGAGGGCCTTGAGTTTGTCAATTCTCTTCCGGGGTTTTATCCTTATGTGAGAGGGGTTAAGGCCACAATGTACTCCGGAAGGCCGTGGACTGTGAGGCAGTATGCAGGCTTTTCAACCGCTAAGGATTCAAACGCATTCTACAGGAGAAATCTTGCCGGCGGCCAAAAAGGACTTTCGGTTGCCTTCGACCTTGCCACGCACAGAGGCTACGATTCGGACCACCCGAGAGTTGTAGGCGATATCGGTAAGGCAGGCGTTGCTGTTGATTCGGTTGAAGACATGAAGATCCTTTTCGATCAGATCCCTCTTGACGAGATGTCCGTCTCGATGACCATGAACGGCGCTGTGCTCCCCATACTTGCCGGTTATATAGTGGCAGCCGAAGAGCAGGGAGTTACCCGGGATAAATTAAACGGAACAATCCAGAACGACATATTGAAGGAATATCTTACAAGGAATACCTATATCTATCCTCCCGAACCGTCCATGAGGATAGTGTCCGACATAATCGCCTATTGTTCAAAACAGATGCCGAAATACAACACGGTGAGCATTAGCGGCTATCACATGATGGAAGCAGGCGCCAACTCCGTTCTGCAGGCCGCCTTTACTCTTGCAGACGGGCTCGAATACGTGAAAGCTGCGCTTGCGGCCGGGCTCGATATCGACGATTTTGCTCCACGCCTCTCATTTTTCTTCGGGATAGGAATGAATTTTTTCATGGAGATTGCCATGCTGAGGGCCGCCCGTTTCCTGTGGGCCGACATGATGCGAGGGTTCAATCCCAAAAAGTCCCAGTCTCTCATGCTGAGAACCCATTGCCAGACATCAGGCTGGAGCCTTACGCAGCAGGATCCGTACAACAACATAATCCGCACAACTCTCGAATGCCTTTCCGCGGTGCTGGGAGGGACCCAGTCATTGCATACCAATTCATTTGATGAGGCGGTCGGCCTTCCGACCGATTTTTCCGCGCGGATCGCGAGAAATACCCAGATAGTCGTTCAGGAGGAATCCCAGATCTGCCACGTTGTCGATCCTCTCGGAGGCTCCTATTACGTTGAAGCGCTTACCGATGCTATTATACGTGAGTCGAAAAAAATAATAAAAGAAGTTGAAGACCTTGGCGGGATGACCAAAGCCATACAGACAGGAATGCCCAAAATGAGGATAGAAGAATCGGCTGCAAGGAAACAGGCAAGGATAGATCAGGGTAAAGACGTGATTGTCGGGGTCAACAAGTACCTCATAAAGGAGGAATCTCCGATCGATGTGCTTGAGGTTTCGGGCAGTGTGCGGGATGAGCAGATCGCGAGACTAAAGGAGATAAAGGCAAAAAGAGATCCTGTTACGGTTAAAAAAGCTCTTGAAGCAATAACAAGCTGCGCTTCATCCGGCGGCAACCTGCTTGAGGCGACTATTCCCGCTGTTCGCGCGAGGGCGACGGTCGGGGAGATTACAGATGCCATGGAAAAGGTATTCGGAAGATATGTCGCGACAACCCAGTGCATATCCGGTGTTTTTGCCTCGGAATACGGAGACAGCCAGATAATTGCTTCCATAAGAAAGAGAACGGAAGAATTTCTTGAAAAAGAAGGAAGAAGGCCGAGAATTTTAGTTACAAAGATGGGGCAGGACGGGCATGACCGGGGCATAAAGGTGGTCGCAACCGCATTTGCGGATCTGGGATTTGATGTCGACATAAGCCCCATGTTCCAGACACCCCTGGAAGCCGCCCGCATGGCTGTTGAAAATGATGTTCATGTCGTCGGAGTGTCAACCCTTGCTGCCGGGCATAAGGTGCTCGTTCCGCAGCTTATTGAAGATCTGAAGGCCGAGGGAGGAGGCGATGTTCTTGTGGTGGTGGGAGGGATAATTCCTCCGGCAGACTATGAATTCCTTTACGGAAAAGGAGTTGCGGGAATCTTCGGTCCCGGTACGGTAATTACCGATTCCGCCAACAAGGTTTTGAACGCTCTCTTTGAAAGCAGAAAATAGTGAATAGTAGAAAGGCATGAGGCACGAGGCGAGAGACGAAAGGCGGAAGATGGGAAAAGAGGCAGAAAAGCAGGCTGAAGGCTGAAGTTACTAAAAGTCTTCAGTCTAAAAAGCTTCAGGCTATTGGAACATAAACCAGAAACCAGAAACAAAATTACTATGCCGGAAAAAAATATTCCAGATGATCCGCAATATTATGTAAGAGGAGTCCTTGAGAGAAACAGGCGGATACTGGCAAAGACCATAACGCTTATTGAAAGCTCTCATCCTTCGCATCAGGAGCTTGCAAGGGTTATTCTCGACAAACTCCTTCCGGATACGGGAAAAGCGGTTCGTGTGGGCGTTACCGGAGTTCCGGGAGTGGGAAAAAGCACATTTATCGAGAGCATCGGAATGATGCTTGTGAAAAGAGGCCACAGCCTTGCGGTTCTTGCTGTTGATCCCAGCAGCAGGAGAAGCGGGGGAAGCTTAATGGCGGACAAGATGCGCATGGAAAAGCTTTCCGTGGAGGAAAACGCGTTTATCAGGCCTTCTCCTTCAGGCGCCACTCTCGGAGGTGTCGCAAGAAAAACAAGGGAAGCAATGATAGTTTGCGAAGCCGCGGGTTTTGACGTTATAATAGTTGAAACCGTAGGCGTCGGACAGTCTGAAACCGAAGTCTCATCCATGGTTGATTTTTTTCTTGTACTCATGCTGGCAGGCGCGGGAGACGGAATCCAGGGAATCAAAAAAGGGGTGCTGGAACTTGCTGATGCGGTTGCGATCAACAAGGCTGACGGAGATAATATATATAAGGCAAAAAACGCAAGAAAAGAATATGAATCGGCCCTTCAACTTTTAATTCCGGCGACTCTGACATGGACACCGCCTGTTCTTGTATGCAGCTCTGTTGAGATGACAGGAATAAGCGAAATCTGGGATATAGTGCTGGACCACAGAGAGAAAATGACCAAGAGCGGCGAGCTTGGGATGAACAGGCAAAAACAGGCTGTAAACTGGATGTGGACGCTAGTTGAAGACGGGCTTAAGGATCGTTTTCATAACAACACCGATGTAAAAAAACTCCTTCCGAAGATAACCCGTGAGGTTGAAAAAGGGATAAAGGCGCCGACGGTTGGCGCCGGCGAACTGCTTTTTTTTCTTGACAAGGGGCGGAGTGTCGATAAGAACAGGGATTAACTTTTATATGTGAATACCGAAGTCAGAATACAGAAGAAAAACAATATCATGGTTATTCCGGTTCCTGACTCCTGGATCCTGTATTCTCGTGCTTTGTTGTGCCCGTTAAGGGTATGACTGTTAGTTGTATGAATCTATTACGAAAAGAACGTGCTTTAGACACGGGTAATTAATAACATACCGGAGGTATTTTTGTTATGGGTATAGTTCAGGATAAAATAAGGGACCTTAAAGAGCGCGAAGCAAAGGTCCTCAAAATGGGCGGTGAGAAAGCTACGGCAAAGCAGTGTGAAAAAGGACGCCTTAACGCAAGGCAAAGGCTTGATCTTTTATTTGATCCGGGCACTTTCCGGGAGATTGACATGTTCGTCACCCAGCGGTGCGTAAATTTCGGGATGGAAAAGATGGATATCCCTTCCGACGGGGTTATAACCGGACATGGCCTGATTGATAAAAGGCCGGCATTCGCATTTTCCCAGGATTTTACATCGAGAGCGGGGAGCCTCGGCGAAATGCATTCAAAGAAAATATGCAAAGTCATGGATCTTGCACTCAAGGCGGGGGTGCCGTGTATCGGACTGAATGATTCCGGAGGCGCAAGGATACAGGAGGGTGTTGACGCTCTTTCAGGTTATGGACAGATTTTTTACCGCAACTCGATTTCTTCCGGCGTTATCCCCCAGATATCGGCGATAATGGGCCCTACCGCCGGAGGCGCGGTCTACTCTCCTGCCATGACCGACTTTGTTTTCATGGTAAAAAACAGCAGCTACATGTTTATTACAGGCCCCGAAGTTATAAAATCGGTTACCGGTGAAGAGATAACTTTTGAGGAGCTTGGCGGAGCAATGACCCATAACGAAAAAAGCGGGGTTGCCCATTTTGCCTGTGAAAGCGACGAAGATACGATATTGAAAATAAAAAAACTCCTTTCCTATCTGCCTGCAAACAACATGGAAGATCCTCCGGCAGTTCCGGCAGGCGATGATCCTGCCCGTACCGCGCCGCTTCTTGACAGCATAATTCCCGACAGCCCGAACCAGTCATATGATATCAAGGAGATTATCCGGGCTATTGTCGACAGAGGAGAATTTTTTGAACCGCATGAATATTTTGCGCAGAACATAATTGTATGCTTTGCGAGGTTAAACGGAAGAACCATCGGAATAATAGCCAATCAGCCTAAAATCAAAGCCGGATGTCTCGACATAAACGCGTCCGATAAGGCGTCAAGGTTCATAAGATTCTGCGATTCGTTCAATATCCCTCTTCTTACCATCGCAGATGTTCCGGGATATCTTCCGGGTAGCGACCAGGAGTGGAACGGGATAATCCGTCACGGAGCAAAGCTTCTCTGGTGCTATTCGGAGGCAACGGTTCCGAAAATGCTTCTTGTTACCCGTAAAGATTACGGAGGGTCATATCTTGCAATGTGCTCGAAAGATCTCGGCGCCGATATGGCTTTCGCATGGCCGACTGCGGAAATAGCGGTTATGGGCGCTGCGGGAGCAGCCAATATAATACACCGCAAGGAGATTGCCGAGGCCAAAGATCCTGCTGAAAAGCGCAAGGAAAAGATAAAAGAATATGAGGATCTTTTTTCAAATCCGTATTGTGCTGCAAGAAGAGGATTTATTGATGCAGTCATAATGCCTTCTGAAACAAGGCCGCGGCTTATAGACGCTCTTGAAATAATGTGCAGCAAGCGTGAGACAAGGCCGCCCAAAAAGCATGGGAATATTCCGGTATAAAGCGTCTTTTTGGTACAGGGAGAGGTTTTAGCAACTCACATCAGCCGGGCCGGGGTATGGGCTTATGCGAACCGCCGGAATATTATAAGGAAAAAGAATATGGATAAAAAAGCGAAAATAGCGGCAGCGATATCTGCGGCTGTAATTAATTATATCAGAACCGAAGAGGAATGCTTGATGATGAATCAGGGAGGTTTACCGGCCGGACTGCCCGTTTCAGGAGGAGTTCAGGTCGTTACTCTGCCGGCCTTTAATATCTGGGGTTTAAGCGGCAGGCAGGCAATCATGCAGACGCGGAATCTTATGCAGATGAAGGCGTTCAGCAGGAGCAGGTAACAGGTCTGAACCTCGATTAGAAAGCCGTGGCCGGATGAGAAGGAACAGATAACCGGCAATAAAAAGGAAATATAATGAAATTTTTTAGAAAATATATTGGAGAGGAGAACAAGAACATGAGCGAGCACGATATAGTAACAAAAGCACCTATGGAATACGGAAAAGACAGGCCTAAAGCCAAAAACCCCGTCCTGATTGAAGACCTTACTCTTCGTGACGGGCATCAGTCCCTTTTTGCCACGAGAGGGCGGACCGAGGATATGATTCCTGTTGCGGAAATGATGGATGAAGTCGGGTTCTGGGCGGTGGAAACCTGGGGCGGAGCCACTTTTGACACCATGCACCGCTTTTTGAATGAAGACCCATGGGAGAGGATCAGAACCTTGAAGCGATATATCAAAAAGACTCCTTTTTCCATGCTGCTTCGCGCTCAGAATCTTGTCGGGTACAGAAATTATGCTGATGATGTCGCGCGCGCCTTTGTCGAAAGGGCCGCGGCAAACGGCATGGATATATTCAGAACATTCGATGCGTTGAATGACTTCCGCAACTTTGAAACGGTCGTTCCGGTGATAAAAAGCAGCGGGAAGCATTTTCAGGGATGTTTATGCTATTCTCTGACTGAACCTAGAATGGGCGGAGATGTTTATAACCTTGAATATTACGTAAAAAAGGCGAAAGAACTTGAAAAGATGGGCGCGGACAGCATCTGCATTAAGGATATGGCGGGTCTGATAGCACCCTATGATGCGTATGCAATGGTGAAAGCGTTAAAGGCCGCCGTCAAGGTTCCGATACATCTTCACAGTCATTTTACTTCGGGTATGGCGCCGATGTCCCAGTTGAAGGCTATTGAGGCGGGTGTTGACATACTGGATACATGCATGACTCCATACGCATACCGTACATCACACCCTGCAATCGAACC
>CAZOEH010000166.1:0-6488 GCA_964578785.1 uncultured Desulfonema sp.
CTGGCGTTCAAATATATTCTAAAAGGCGAAATCACCCATTTTCATATCCCGGACCAACCTTTTATCGAAAGCGAACGCAGGCAGATATTTTTCGGTTCTGCCATTGGTATTCCCACGTTTTTTATTCACAAAGATACCAAGAATCTCCTGATGGTAAAAATTCTGAAAAAAACGAAAAAAATCCGTCCCAGCAACCGGTATAAAGGATATCTCCGTGTCTACAATATCGAGTATCGCCGGGCGCTAATTGAAATATTGAAAGAAGACGCGGCAGACCTGATCGAGATGATGCGTCTGGGAGAAACCCTCAGAGACCTATCGGAAAGAACCGAAAACCCCGCCTTTTCCACTGCCGGAAAACTCACCCGGGGAATTTTGGCACAAACCGATGAGTCTTCTCCCATGAAACTTTCCGGTGATGAGTTCAATATCGCGGCAGAGCGGTATTACAGGGACATATTACGCAAACGCCATATCTGTGAAGCGTTCGAGACATTGGAAGAGGATGTGAAAAAACTCGAAGGATATGCCATACTGGACCGGTATGACTGTAACACAGCGCTAAGATCGATTTTGAAGGAAAAAAATGTGTCTGAGTTTTTGGAATCAGTAAAAAAAGGGGTCTTTGAAGAAACTGTTTCCTACGACATGGCGAAAACCCTGATTCGGATCATCCTTCTATCCGTTTATACGGACATGAAGATTCTTGAAGCAAGGAAAGAACAATGATGAGAAAACATCAGTATATTGAACGCACGACATCCCGGGTAAAAACAGAAGCCTTGTATAATGACCGCATTGTGAACCTGATTTATTCTCAGACGCGTGAAAACACCCCTTTCTTATTCAATACACTCACATCTGCAAGGTTCTCCAAATTTCTGGGCTTTCTAAGCTATGATATGCTGATAAGTTCATCTCTTTCCGGCGTCAGAAAATTTGCAGACAGGCTGGGAGTTGATCTTTCGGAATGCCTTGATCCGCCGGATTCTCTGAACACGGCGCGGAAAATGTTTGAAAGAAAAATCAGGTACTGGCAAACCCGTCCCATGCCCTCGGACCCGGCAGTTATTGTATCACCCGCGGATGCCAAAGTTCTGGCAGGTTCTTTCTGCACATCATCGGTAATTTTTATCAAGGAAAAATTTTTCTGTTATGAAGAATTGCTGGGAGAAGATAAACCCCGGTGGCTCTCAGCATTTGCTGACGGAGATTTCGCAATCTTCCGGCTGACACCTGAAAAATATCACTATAATCACTCTCCGGTATCCGGTGAGATAGTTGGTATTTATGATATTGACGGTTCTTTTCTTCCATGCAATCCGGGGGTTATCATGTCTCTGGCAACACCTTTTTCCAAGAACAGGCGTGTAGTTACAATTCTGGATACGGATGTGGAAGGCGGCACCCGCGTTGGATTGGTTGCCATGATCGAAGTTGCCGCTCTGATGATCGGGGATATTGTCCAATGTTACAGCGAAGAGCGTTATGATGAGCCTCAACTCTTGACTCCCGGCATGTTTCTCCGTAAAGGGCAGCCAAAAAGTCTGTTCCGTCCCGGAAGTTCTACGGATATTCTTATCTTTCAGAAAGGTAAGATAACTTTTTCCGCCGATATTATGAAGAATATGTATCGTCCGGATGTGCAAACCCGCTTTGCAGAAGGATTAGGAAGACCTTTGGCAGAAACCGAGGTGGCGGTCAGATCCAGAATAGCAACTGTAAATTAAAGGAGAGCTTTATGATTGAAATGTTTGTTCTGTGCCTTGCATTAACGCTGACGGCAATTTTTCTTTGGGCATTCAGGTCATTGCCCCGTGAAAACTGGCAGATCATTGCCGCCATGCCCGTAGAGAAGCTCGGAACCGGCGAGTGGAGAGGAGAAAATCTGACTTATTACGGCTTTTTCACTGCCGGCGCGTATCTTTTTGCTGTGGCAACAGTTTTTATCCTGCTGGGCGCAATTTCCTTTTCCACAACTGCAATTTTTGTAATCTTGGTTATTGTGTTGGGGTTTTGTATCCCTTGCTCATCGCTTATTGCAAGACTTGTGGAAAAGAAAAAACATACCTTCACGATCGGCGGGGCTTCCTTTGCAGGTATTCTGCTCTCCCCATTGATTGTGATATGTGCAAATGCTGTTTTGAATCTATGGACGGATACTCACATTCCGGTACTGCCTGCGATTGGGGCGATGTCGGTGGGATACAGTTTTGGAGAAGGCTTGGGAAGGCTGGCATGTATCAGTTTCGGATGCTGTTATGGAAAACCCCTGAGTGCATGCCCTCTCTGGGTGCAGAGTCTGTTTGAAAAAAGGTTTTTTGTGTTTTATGGAAAAACGAAAAAAATTGCGTATGCCCACGGACTTGACGGAGAGAAAGTCTTACCGGTTCAGGCAATAACCGCTGTTCTTTACAGTATAACCGGGCTGCTGGGCGTTTATCTTTTCCTGTTGGGGTATTACAGGAGCGCATATATCCTGACGTTGGTAGTTACCCAGCTGTGGCGGATTATTTCGGAATTTTTACGTGCAGATTACCGGGGTAACAGCAGAATCTCAGCGTATCAGAAGATGAGTGCGTTCGCAATCGCTTATGCCTTCTGCATGCTGTTTATCCTTCCCGATGCAGCGCCACAACAGTCAGATCTTCTCAGAGGACTCGGATATTTGTGGAATCCGCTGATGCTTCTGCTGTTTCAGGGATTGTGGACAGCGATCTTTCTTCATACAGGAAGAAGCAGTGTAACCGGAGCATACATCTCTTTTCATGTGATCCAGGAACGGATTTAAGCCGTTGTCAAAAAATAACCGTAACATAATAATATTTTGACCGGCATAAGGAGCCGTAACGAAATTGTCAAAAAGGTAATGGTTATTTCGTAACGGCTCCTAAATCATTCTTTCAATGCTGGCAGTATAATTTACAGAGGAATGATCCGTTAAAAAACGGGGAATACCGCTTGACGGACAATGTAAGCCATAACCAGATAGATTAATCTGCTCTCCGGCATGGCAATAATCAAAAGGAATTCTGCTGAGGGGAAAAGCGGCGAAAATATCCTGGTTGTTCACCACACGATATAATCTGATCCGGCTGAGAGAATCCGCGAAGGCTGCATTCCCGACCCTGGGAGAGCCGAAACCGTAAACCGCTTCCGGCGGTCTCTTTGATGCAGCTAAGGTTGCAAATGCGCCGCCGAGGCTGTGCCCCGTATAGAATACCGGAATGTCGAGAACGGAAAGAGCCGCTTCAATCTCATCCCAGAGATAAAGAAAGTCATACTTAAAGCCCGAATGTACCAGGCCGCCTTCATCCCATGGAGTTTGAACGACATTGAAGTTCGACAACCATCCCTCAATGCCCGTTGTTCCCCGAAAAACCAGAACTGCAAAAGGAGAATTATTATCCTGTCCGGAAACAATCAGAGAACAGAAGTGATTGCCCTCTTTAATAAAGGTCCTGATTTCGGAAAAGCCCGCCTCTTTAAGGATATCTTCACGGACTGGAGATTCGCTTTTTCTCTCCTTTCCGTGCCGATAAACAAGTCGGGAAAGTTCTGACAACCACCATGCATTGACGGTACTGTAACCTTTGGCATGAATTTCAAACTCTTTCACAGCGGTCAAATCAAAATACCGGGCGGATGACCCGGGTTTGACCAAAGCCTTCAAACTGAAATCAAAGTCCATGATATTCTGAATACTTTCTGAATAATCCACCAATTTTGCCGGAAAATCTTCAGCAATCAGATTTCGGTATTTCTTGGCGCTTTCCGGGATACGGTTCAAAAAATTTAACGATAAACATAATGAAAATATTCTTTTTGCTTAAATGATAAGAAACAGG
Source organism: uncultured Desulfonema sp. (assembly GCA_964578785.1). Classification (GTDB taxonomy): domain Bacteria; phylum Desulfobacterota; class Desulfobacteria; order Desulfobacterales; family RPRI01; genus RPRI01. Next base: position 3,849 of record CAZOEH010000166.1, read on the forward strand.
AAGGCAAGTCAATTTTCTGTTCCGATTTTTATATCGGGGAGGTTTGCCGAAGCGTCCGGATCAGGTATTAATCAAATCGTAAGATAAGCGATGAAGGGCAAGAGACAGGAGATGCTGCTTATCTGCTCATCCGGACTCCTTGTTTCTGAAGGATCGTGGTAAGGTTTTTCGCCGCTTCTCCGGTCTGCTCGAAATACCGGCTGCGCAGTTCGCAGATTAACAACCCATTATAGTCATTGATAAACCCGGCAAAGAGATCATGAAAAGGAATTGTTCCCCAGCCAACCGGCATATGGGAATCACCCTTACCGAAGGGAATCTGGTGCGTCTGGGTTTTTTCCGTGTAATAAACAGAACGTCCGAAATTATCGTGAACGTGGCAATGCGCAATGAATGGTGCAACTGCCTTAATCTCTGCAACCGCATCCAGATTATAGAAATGTGCCGATAGATTAAGATGACCGAAATCAAGTGTCATCAGGACATTATTCCGGTTGATCCGCCGGATCTGATCAGCCAGATCTTTGGGTTTCTCGGCATAGCAATAGGGCGAATGATGCAGATAGGGTCGTGCGTTCTCCATGGCAATTATCACCTCTGAAAAGGATTCGGCAGCTTCCTGAAGAGTTTGAGCCTCATCATCGAGTAAATCCTGTTTTTCCTGTGAAGTGAAGATTAACGGGCTGCGGAGCCCGAACTCCTCCTCCACCCGATACCGCCCTGGATGGTACACCATGCACTTAGCGCCGATTGCGGATGAAAATTCCAGGGAGGCGTGCAATACATTCCGGTGAAGTTCAGAATAGTTACGATCCATCAGATTAAGCGGATTGGGAGCATGTGTACTGTAACGAAAAGGGAAATCGGCCAGGATTGTTATAATTTCCGACGTCCTGCGACGATCGAGGACGCCGTTTTTTACTGTATCAAGACCATGTATCGATATTTCCGCGGCATTCAGGCTGAATCCAAGAAAAGCTGCAAGATCACGTTGTAATGCCTTCAGACTTCCATCCACCCGTATTTCGTTGATGTTGCTGCCGATGCTCAGCATGTTGCAAAAACCTCTCTTCCTGCGACAAATGTTTTAAGTACCTGTGGTAAGCTATCTGAATAGTCTACCAGAACAATATCGGCATCTTTTCCAGCCTCCAGTGATCCGGTATGATCCGCAATACCGACAGCACGCGCCGGATTCAGACTGATCATCTTTATCGCCTCGTGAAGAGGTAGGATACCATTCCGCTCCAGGGCAAATACTGCGTGGAGCATGGTCATTGGTGAGTAATCGGAACAGAGGATATCACCATACCCGCTTCCGATCGCCTTCCGCGCGCTCAGGTTGGATGATTGCGACTGTCCACGCACCACATTGGGTGAGCCGAGACAAACACTTATGCCAAGTTCACGGGCAGCGCTAACTGCCTCAAAATTCACCGGAAATTCCGTCATACCGATCTCCATCTCCTTCAGCCAGTTGATTTTCTCTCTGGAGTCATCGTCATGGGATGCAATGGCTATTCCGTGTTCACGGCAGACTTTGATCAGATGCCTGATAAACCTGGGGGAATCTTCCACTTTTGCCTGGAGCTTGCGTTCGATTATGCTGTCCATCTCCGTATCACTCTTGGCATAAACAGGACCGTAGTACCTCTTGTACGACAGGATATCTCTGAACTGACCCTGTCCCGGGCTGTGATCCATAAGTGAGAAAAGATCCACCTGGTCATCCCGGATCAGTTCCTCAAGATATGGTACCGCCCCGTGGTCGGTGATCTCGAAGCGCGCGTGAATCTTTGTGTTCACCTTCAACTTGTGCCTGAACCGGTTTATCTCTCTTATGATTCCGGCTGCCGTGCTATTGCTGCGGAGTCCCACTTCAAGTTCAGCAAATGAAAGCGAGTGATACATGGTTGTGATGCCACAGGCGGCTATCTTTTTATCCAGTTCAAAGACGGCGATGTCCACCGGGAAAAAGGTGTTGGGCCGTGGCTCTATGCCCTTTTCGATGGCATCGGAATGGACATCAACAAAACCGGGAAAAAGAAAATTCCCGCCGGCATCAATCTCTCTGGTTCTCTTTGAAAAGCTTTCACCTATCTTTACAATACGCCCATTTTCAACCTCTACCGACGTACCTTCATCCACTCCTTCCGGGGTAACTACCCGTGCGTTTATTATCACAAAACCGTCCTGCATTAATATTCTCCCTTTCTTGAAAAGGTTCGTTCAGCCTTCAGAAACCTCAGGGCAAACAAAATTTTTAATATGATAGACCGAATCCGTTACCGACTCCAGCAAAGCAGTATCATGAAATATCCCGATCATTGTCGTTCCTTCCTGACGCAACTCCTTAAGAATCTCCAGTACCATCCCGACTGAATCCTTATCAAGCGATGCTGTCGGTTCATCAAGCAGCAGAAGTCGTGGTTTCCAGCTGACGGCACGGGCAATGTTTATCCGCTGCTGCTCACCGCCGCTGAAAGTCGCTGGATAGGCATCAAATAGATGTGAAGGAATTCCCAATCGCTCCAACAGGCCGACGGTTCGCTTTCTCGCCACGTCCTGCGACACTCCGTTGCGGGTCAGGATCGGCTCCATAACCACATCGATTGCTGAAACCCGGGGTATTACCTTGAG
>CAZOEH010000167.1:0-1210 GCA_964578785.1 uncultured Desulfonema sp.
GTAAATGGCACAGACACCGCAATAAAGACCGCAGGGAGAAATGAATTCGGGATTTATCGCCACAGCTTTTGTCCCTCCTGACAGGCTCATTTGGCAGGTTTGCATACGCATAACGCCTTAATGGATTGGGCGCATCCTTAATTCTATATGATTCGGCGCCTTCAATTATTCCTTATGAATGATTCCTTTCAAATCTTCATCAAGAAGGTCCCAAAGATGAGGATGGCTTTCTATCAAACGGGCAATATCACCGAGATCTTTGAGCTTTTTACTTTGTCTCTTTTCTGAGTCTCGCCAAGCTTTGATTTTTCCCCGCAAGGTATCTTCCAAAGACGCTACACGCATCAAAATTCCATGTATATCTGCTGGAACGGAACGGCCCGGGAAGTCTTTATAGAAATCTTCAGTGCTCAATTGTATGCTTACCTTAGAATGCCCACGAAAATTAATAGACCATTGAAAACGCTCCGATTTAAAACCGGCTTCCTCAAGAAATTTTATTGCAAGCTCCACAGATTCCGCAGCGACAACAAAATCAACGTCTTGTGTGACCATTGGCTCATCAGCCCAATGATTCACCGCCACTCCTCCAATTGCGCACCATGCGAGGTCTGCCCGCTCCAGACAGTCAACCATGCGCATGACATCGTCTGTACCACCGGAGGTCTGCCAGTCAAAAAATTTTTTTGGAGTCATATCTTGCTCCTTACTTATACCTTCTTATTACCGAACAATTTATTATATCATTTTCTGAGTCTATTTTTCAATTCGATACAGTATTAATGCGATTATGTAATAATATATCGCAAAGGGATAATAAAGTATAGGTAAAATAGGGAATTGAGTTCGGATCGTCTATAAAAAATCCATGTCAAATGATAGTTATTTACTTATTTGGACATCCCTAATACTACTCCCGCATAATCGAAAAATATATCGGTTTTATTTATTACTCCTCGCGATCACGTCGTGAACCGCGCCCACGGCATCTATCCTGGATTTTCTCGGCATATTCCTATCGTTCTTTGATCCTGCCGTCAACTTATATATTGATGAACGTCCCCTATATTTCGGCGCATCGGAGATACCGGGTTCTTTCTTGAAGTGGAACAGGCCGGAGTTGTATTTCTCATCGGCCTTACGGCACAATCCGTTTATAAAATGGTTGTAGATGTCCGACTGCTCACAGAGTTTGAGCAGTTGCCCTTCA
>CAZOEH010000167.1:1220-6465 GCA_964578785.1 uncultured Desulfonema sp.
TCGCAGGAAAACGATTCGGTCAATAATCCGTTGAACGGTGGCGTTGAGGTCGTCTGCTGATAAATCGCTGTTGCGTAGGGCGAGGTTTCGTGCCAATACATCGCGCCATCCTTCGATATCCTTCAGAAACTCGCTGTCAACCTCGGAAGTGCCTCGCTTACGCTTGGAGGCAGCATACTGGTCGAACGACCCGGACCAGACGGCCTCGCGCGAGAACACGTCCCAAATTTCCCGCCAACGGTCAGGATACTCGGTGAACCCAAAATACTGGATACGGGCATGGCTGGCCTTGTCGCCGGGACGCGGGCGAGAGGCGCAATCGTACACGCCAAGTTCATCAAAGTCAGTCAGGATGGACAGGGCAAGTTTGGCGCTGAAGCCGTAGCGGCGAAGTTGATAGGCTGGTGCGGGATCAGCGCTGATATTAACGCCGCACCTCTTGGCTTCCACGTAGAACTTCGGCAATGTGCCAACGCGGAAGGTGTAGTCGGGTGCCTTCTGTTGGCCTTCTACATCCAGACTGTCTTCGGGAATGACTTCGCGATATTGGGGTGCGGTCATGGAGTCGTTGCGCACGTCCCAACCAAGGGCCTCGAAAAAAGGGTCTATGAGCGATTGGCGGACGTGGGCTTCCTTGACTCCAGGGGCGAGGAAGGACTGACGGTTAGTGGCGAAGTACTGACACAGCTTTGCAACTTCATCTTTGCCTTGTTCGAATGTCTTACTCATAAGTGCTCAATCCTTATCCCCGGTTACCGGCAACAGTCAGACGCCCGGCACAAAAACCAGCAGCGGCTGTAAGACGTCCGCTGGATTGCCTTATTGGGCCGTTTTCATTCAAGCTTCTTGCGTGTATCGAGAAGCTCCTTGCGTTTAAGCGAATTGAATGGGAAACAGATACCACAATATGTACATTGCCTTGAGTGAATCCCCTGCGGATTAGGATTGCCGAAGACATTATGGCTGCCTAGAAAGTCTGACAACTCTCCGACCCCGCAGATTGGACATCGGGGTCCAATTTCCTCAAGGGGTGGATAGCCACATTCGATGATAAAGCGAACTCGCCTGGCGGCAGCGACAGCGTTGGTAGCCGACCCCCACCGATTGCGCCACTCATGGCGAATAGTCTTCTCAAAAATGTGATGTAAGTGCCAAGTGTTCGGATTGTCTGGAAACATTTTAAGCATTGACTTCTCATTAAATACTGGGTTTTCACGAGAGAATGCCTTAAGACCTGTAATCGCTGACCACAAAATCTTGCCTGCAGAGTACAGATCTGCACCTACACCAATAATCTTATCCGAACCGGATTCGCACTCGGGGGCCATATAATTAATAGTACTAACTCCTTCATCGATCAGTGTGATTGTCTCGTGTCCCTGAAATTGACATAGGCCGAAATCAATGACTTTTATGGTTAAGTTTGTTTTGACGAGAACATTGGAAGGACTCAAATCCCTATGAATGATCTTTGGACTGCAATTCTCGCATGCAACAAGCGCTGAACAAATCTGCTCAAAAACTTCAAGCGATTTGACTGGATCTCCATAAAAGGGATTATCCTCGGATTTCATTACTTTTTCTAGAGTTCGTGCCCCTTCGATATGCTCCATGACGTAGAACTGGAACTTATCGTCAGGCGCGGAGCTGTCAACGATTCTTATGATATTTGGATGTCGAAGCTTTCTGATTGCAGATACTTCCCGTGAGAAGCGCTCATAAGCTTGGCCGGGTTGATCGCGTTTGAGAGCTTTCAATGCCCAAACACCATCAAATTCGCCAGTTTTGTCTTTGACAAGGAAGACTTGGGCTTGTCCTCCTTCGCCCAGTGTATTCCCGGTTAATTCCCAGCGTAGCTCCTTAGGAATTTTCATCCTCTTACTCCTCACTATTGCGGCCCAACAATGTTTAGAATGATCCGCATAAGATGCGGAATTTCGGTTTTCGGCCCGTATAACCCGCCGTTGCTGCGGCGATGATGGATAACAATTCCCAGGTAATAAACTTATAAGTATATGTAATGCGTCAAACAAGACGCACGGGAATTTTGACGGGTCTGTCGCAATGCGGGATCAAAAAATCACATTTTGCCTGTTTTGTCAATGAATTATAAATAGATAGGGTTCAAGGAGTCGAGGGTTCAAGGGTTCAAGTGACCGGGAAAGTCTTTGGCAAGCAGGTCTATTTCCAGTTCTTCAATCATGGTTGAGCGCTTTTCAGTTAAGAAGCGGGGCTATACTCCCAGATAATCCCTCAACTTTCTAACGGCCTGCTTATGCTTTGACGGATTCATTTTGCCAATATTCAAGAGCTTCCACTTGACGGCAGGCAGATTCTCAACGCCCTCAAGCCCTAGCAGATCCCACTGAGGTATTCCATTTTTTACTGAAACAATGAACTGCTTTTCTTGTATTGTCAATTCTTCCGCTATCGTGGAAATCAGATCTTCTCGTGTCTTTTCCAGGTCCTCGCATCTCACCTCTTCCAAAGTCATATCCGTAAATTCGGCTTCGAAAACAGGTCTAATATCTGTAAATCCCGGATTAAGAATCTCTGCCATTGGCCGGTCATGACTTATCAGGTAAACGATAAATGCTTTCCGCATGGCGTCACTGAAGCTGCTATATTTGAAGAGCATATAGATATCAAAAAGATCCCTCGGATGTTGACGATCCAGCGCAGCACAGATTTTTCCGGCATATAGTTCATTTTCCGAAAGCATACGACATTCTACGGAAACCTCAAAAACGCTCCGGGCTTTCGGGGACAGGCTTTTTCGTTCAGGTGGAAAGACGGAACCTCTTATAACAGTATTCGGCTCGATCTTGACCATAGCATCCTGTCGTTGAACCGATAATCCACTTAAAAACCCTGTTTTCATAATTTTCCTGGGAAAGACCTTTGCTCCCGGAATTTTGCTTCCGATGCTCTGAGATACCCGGACAAGGGCGGCGCTTATCTCTCGGAGAGACAAATCTCTTTCACCAACGGGAAGATATACGATGTCAATATCGACGGAGATGCGCGGAAGATCCCGGACAAAGAAATTAATAGCCGTCCCGCCCTTCAGGGCAAAGACAGCTTCTCTGTCTATAAACGGCAGGATGCGCAGAAGCAATTCAGCTTGTCTGAAATATACGGTATCGATCACGCAGGCATTCCTTTACGGTCAGAGGGAACGGTTATCTGATATTTCATGTCAAACCGGCCATTCGGTACAATCATCCGCTTTCCTTTTCCGATATCAATTCGGGATAAATCCAGCTTCGATAACCAGGCGTGTTCCTGTCTATCTGCCATATAAAGAAACAACCTTTTCACCTTTATCGAGCGGCATGTCTCCAATAGAACCTGCACAACATCAGGCCGGAGCGTAACCAGGTTTTCCATGATCAATCGGGCTTCGTCGAACCCAACTTTTTTAGGCACCAGATGAAGCATTTCCAGCACCGCTCTTTCCGGAGCCGATATTCTTACGGGAAAGCCATGTGTCCTGAATTCCGTAAACCCCTGTGAATAATCGAATGGCAATAGATTCGTGCGGGTCAGGATAAACGTTACGCCGAAACGGTCTCCTTTGAACCAGGCCGGCAATATCAGACCTTGGGGACAGTATAGAAAAACCTTATCCTGTTTCGCCGGCAGATAATGAGCATATCCTTTCAGCTCAAGGGCCGTTTTTCCTCCGGCGTGAACAGGAAGTTTAAGCTGACTTTGAATGGTATAAAGAGCGCCCAGCCAATCAACTTTATCTCCGGAGCGTATATATGCTCCTCTGCCAAATGGCTCCAGCCAGCCGCTTTTTTTATACTTCACCAGAAGATCCCGTCCGAAACCTGAAGCGTTCAGGTAGGAAGTAGCGCCGGGAGAGCCTGTAGTCCACTGGCTTATGAGTCGGTTTATTTTTGTCTTATTTTTAGTACCCATAGTCGTCAAAAAGCCATATTTTTAAACCATTGTCAAGACAAAGTTTAAATATATTGATTTATGCTGACCTGAAGTCATCAATTACAAATATTAATAAACCAAATGAGGATAACTAAATAGTTTCCGAATGGAAACTATTTAAGGTGGACTGCTGAGTGAGATTGAAAGAATCCTGCGGGGAATTAAGAAAATAGAGGAAGTATAATCAGCCCGGCAAGAGATATTTTCAATAAGGAAAAGCCTTTTCATAGAAAATATCAATTAGACACAGCAAGCATGGAAATGTTATGGGGAATAAGGGGCCGAGGATTCGAGGGGTCAAGTGTTTAATGAACCAAGGACGCAGGAAGCCAAGAGCCAGGGACGAAGAGAGTAACTATAAATATAAAGAGGAGACCTTTGAAGAACGTCCAATTTTGCTCAAGTTCAAGGAAGGCGAAAATATAGCGCTTACGCTTCACTTCGTGCAACCGCAGGAATACATTGAAGTATTTCGAGGATAGCGCTAAAGCTTCACTGCGTGCCGAAATTTGAGCCTGACGCCGAAATCGGGCAAAAGGGGGCGTTATGCAAAGGCCTCAAGAGGTGAATATGAATAAATTAATATGCACAGGGCTTGCGTGTCCGCAGCCTGTACTGATTACAAGAAAATATCTTGAAGAAAATCCGGCCGCAGACAAAGTCACCATAGTTGTCGATAACCGGGCTGCAGCGGAAAATATTGTCAGGTTTCTGGAAAATTCAGGATTTACAGCCGGTATTACACATATTGGAAACAATTTTGAAATAGAGGGATCACGCATTAAAGGAGACGTGGCTCAATGCAGGCCATCTGATCCTTCGGAAAGCAAAAAAACTCTCATCATGATTACAAACGACGTCATAGGAAACGGCGAAAGGGCTCTCGGCGAAAAGCTCATGCAAAATTTCCTTAAAACCCTTCCCGAAATGGGAGACTCCCTATGGCGGCTTGTTTTTTTAAATGAAGGAGTCAAGCTTTCGGTAAAAGATTCTCCAACCCTCCCGGCGCTCACACAGCTTGAATCAACGGGCGTCAGCATCCTTGTCTGCGGCACCTGCCTCGACTATTATTCCTTGATTGATAAAAAAGGAATTGGTATAACTACCAACATGCTTGACATAGTTACAAGCTTGCAGGCTGCCGACAAAATCATCAATATTTGACGGCTTCTTTAAAAGTCTAAAATCCCATTACTTTCACCATTGAGACGGCAAAGTAAAAAGCTCAGTATGCAAGGCGCACGAATCTTGAGGAATGAAGCGTACATGTTAGTACGCTGCAATGACGAAAGATGAA
>CAZOEH010000168.1:0-5942 GCA_964578785.1 uncultured Desulfonema sp.
CGAACTTGATCATGCGCTGATTATTCCTTAAAAATACTGCGCTGTCAAATTAAAAAGTCTTTAATAAGAAGTCTTTATGTGTCTGAAGCAGGTAAACTGTCCGGGTTTGTGTGTCAGGTTTAAGCAGACACTTTATCTTACAGGTGATTTACTAAGGAACAGTTGTAAAAATAATCGAAAATGATTTAATGAGGAAATCCTGATTCTTCTGACATGATTCTTCTGAAGCTTGACACCGGCAGGCAATCTTATTATCTTAATTCAAACAGATCCCAATTACAGGAAGGAGGCCACTATGAACGACAAATGCATATTCAATTGTGAAGTCTGCGGAACCAAGATAGAAACGGCGGCATCCCAAACTAAAGCGCCGGAGTGTTGCAATAAACCCATGAAGAAGGCTGAACCCCTGCCGGCCTGTGAACTGTCGTCAACCGCCGAGCACGCCAGGATTGATGATTTTGGAGAACCCTGTGATGACGGTCGTGCAGGTAAAGTATAATCAGCCGGAAACGGAACCCGGGACCAGAAGGCAATTGCCGTAACAGAAGCCGTTCAGGCAAGGTCAAAAAATTCTCTTGCCGAAAGCTGAAACCGCAAGATCGACGGCAACTTTGGCTGTATGGTTCTGTTCGTCGAGAATCGGGTTGATTTCGACTATATCCATGGAGGCAAGCCGCCGGGTGTCCGCTATAATCTCCATGATAAGATGAGCCTCCCTGATCGTCAGGCCGCCCCCGACCGGCGTGCCCACTCCCGGAGCTTCCCTCGGATCGAGACAATCCATGTCGAGGCTTATGTGAATCCTTTCATGCCCGTCAAGGGTTTCCAGGGCTTTTCGGGCGATAACGCTGATGCCGAATTCGTCGATATCACGCATGGTAAACACGGTTACGCCGCTCTGCTTGAGCAGAACCCGCTCTTTTTTATCCAGAGAGCGGACTCCGAGGATGACGATATCACGGGCATTCAGCTTCGGGCCGGGACGGCCGACATTCACCAGTTCGGGTATTCCATGTCCGTTTAATACTGCCAGCGCCATGCCATGAATATTACAGGTCGGCGAGGTGTCGGGAGTGTTAAAATCTCCATGCGCATCAATCCAGATCACCCCGCACGGTTTCTCATGGGTTATGCCGCCTATGGTGCCGATGGCGAGTGAATGATCCCCGCCAATAAAAATAGGTTTACAGCCTGCGGCCACAGCCTCTCTGGCCGCCTGATACGCCAGTTCACAGGCGTCCCTTATCGCCGGCATCAGATTTTGAGGCTCATGGATGGCGGCACGGATCAAGACCGGAATGTTGCAGTTATCCCTGATGTTATAACCAAGTTCGCAGAGCCTGGATGACAGCCCGGCGTATCGGACAGCGCTTGGGCCCATATCCACGCCGCGCTGCGTTTGGCCTAGATCAATAGGTATTCCGATTATCCGTAATTCATTCTTCATCAGTTATTCTCTTCTCTCGCAAGGTTGTTCCACAGATTGATAATGAAATCCTGGACATTGGTTAATATCGGGACCGATTGGGATGATCCACGGTTTGCAAGCTTGTCAGCGCTGAATTCCGACATATCAACGATATAGAAATAAACGGGTCTTATATTGCCGTCCGGCGTTACATGGTAATTCGGGAGCATATTGCCGAAGGCTATGGAATGAAGCTGCGTTGCCAGGGTAATCACGGTAGTAGCCTGCCGGGCATGAACCCGCATGGCGTTCTGGGCCGCATATACATCCCCGATCACTTCAGGCAGCGGTCCGTCATCCCTTATGGACCCGGCTAATACAAAGGGAACATCGTTTTTCACACATGCGTAAATGATGCCGTCCGTAATATTATGACGTGAAATGGCGGCATCAATCGATCCGGCGCTGCGAACGAGGTTTAAGACATCAAGATGATTATAATGTCCCATATAGCGCAGTTCCTGGGTATAGATATCCTGCCCCAGCCCGGTCCTGAATATAGCGGCTTCAAGATCATGCGTGGCGAGGGCATTGCCGGCCAGAAGGGCATGGCAGTAGCCGGTCTCAATCAATCCCTGCATGGCATCACGGCTGTCTCTGTCAAAAGCCACAGCCGGGCCGAGCACCCAGACTATATGGCCATGCTTCCTGTCATGTCTCAGAACTTCATACAACTGGTCATAGGATCTTGAAAAAGGGGTTTCGCGCGTTTCGTGAATCCGGAAAGAAAACTTGTGGCATGCTTTCTTCGGAAATTCATCGAAACCGGTTGTGTGCACCAGGATGCCTTCCTCACCGTTTTCGGTTCTGCCGATCACAACCGGATCGCCTTTTTTCAGGTTGCGGGGCTCGATAACATACAGGCTGTCATTTTTGAAAACCATAACGGCATCCATCCGGCTTTCACGCGCCAGCAGCCATCTCCCGCTGCCGGTATGGACGTATTCAGGATGATTTGAGGTGGCGTGATACTTTTCCGGGGCAATCCCGTCTTCGGGCGCCGGCACGATTTTGACTGCCGGCGCTTTCAACAATTCCGGGCTGGAAAAATCCGGCGGAGTATAAATCGGTAATTTAAAGTCCACTGTAATTATTCTTTCGGAAAATTATAATATTTTGCTTTTTACAACCTGATATATCCCATTAATCGGCTTGCATGTCAAATTCAGGCAGACACTTTATCTTGCAGATAGTGCGCTAAGGGACAGTTGCAAAGCAATTGAAAATGATTTAATGAAGAAATTCAGAGACTCTTTCCTTCCTGTTTTTCGATAAATTAACTTACGGAGATGTGTAATGAAACCTGTTTATTTTCCTTTTACTTATATAAATGATACCGTTTCACGTGATTTGTACGCCTGTTTCGGGCAGATAACGGTTTATCAGCCGGGTTCGCATGAAATTCCGGAAAACATGCGAAGGCTTGCAGATGAGGGCGTGCTCGATATCAGGGTTCCTGTTTCAGGGGATGAAGCAAGGATCGAAGCCCTAATAAAGGAGTATAAAGAATGGGGAGCGCTTCATCAGAAGAGCGATACGGCGTTTTTGAAGGCGATCGGGGAACGGGTTCCTTTTTTCGATGACACATTCTCAACACAGCTTTCTTCGCAGATTAAGAAGATCCGGGATGAGAATTATTCGAAAGAGAAACCCGATATTCTCTTTAACGCACGACTGTTTCTCTGCCTTGCGCAGGATTATGACCTTATGCAGGATGGAATAAACAGGGATCTTGTTTCCGTATACGAGATGGAAAAGAAACTTCTTGAAGGATTGACACATGAAGATGAAGAGTTTTTCAGCAGAAATACCGGAAACTCACTTCAGGCTGCTGATGATTCCGGGAAGTACAAGATAAAAGAACGGATTGACGCATGGACATATCTCATGTCAAACGACATGGAACTGCCGGGATTTTTTATTACCGACTGCCGGGATGCCTTTGATTTCATTATCGAAAAAACCGGGGATATGAAGGAGATTGTTGAACTTGCTTCTGTTCCGGTTTGCGCTAAGACAGGTATCATGGATAAATGGCGGGGTCTTTTTACCGAACAGATTGAGGGACTTTTGACGGATGATAATTTTACTATGGATGAAAAAATATTCGATTTGCCTGCCGCAAAAGAGCCCGGAAGAGAAATATCTTTGAAACTATTCAGAATTATTAATAAATCACGCAGTGATTTTATAAATAACATTCTGGGACAGGAGTTCCAGGATATAATGATCAACAACAAAAGCGAAAAAAATAAGAGCATTTTTATATGTCTCGTCAAATCATCATTTGCAACATAATGATATATCTTTAAATAATACCGACGACCCCGGCCTCGTTTTTCAATCAAAAAAAACAATAAGAAGGCTTGACTCGAATTATCAATTGGTATAAGGACTTTGCCCGATATACAAAAAAATGGCTGAGTAGACTACTCATAGTTCAATTTTATCATGAAAGGAGATCATAAAATGGCTTTTAATCCGACTGTTGATGAAGAAAAATGCCAGGGCTGCGGCGAGTGTGTTGATGTTTGCCCCGTTGAAGTTTTCGAACTGCAGGGTGAAAAATCAGTTCCCGTGAATGCCGAAGAATGCCTTGGCTGTGAAAGCTGTGTCGAAGTTTGTGAACCCGGCGCTATTACTGTTGAAGAGACTTAATTTTTCAAAACCCCCCGGTTGATCCGCCATATCGAGCAGCCGGGGTAATTTTAGGAGCCGTTACGAAACAGATAGCGCATTTCAGACGATTTCGTTACGGCTCCTTATGCCGTTTTTGACATCCGGATGGCCACTGTATTTTTTTTACAGCGGCTTATGCCGATTTTCCATCCGGATACTTTTCAACCGATCAAGAAAGCCTATGGCTCCAGCAAAAACTGTAAAATACCCATCTTCAGCATATGTAAGACAGACTCTCACCTTTTCCCCGTTAAATGATATTCCTTCTTCTGTTGCTTCCAAGCTTTCATCTCTTTCCCCCGGCGATTTTAAACATGGGGAAACCGTTGCCGTTGCTGTCGGCAGCAGGGGAATAGATAAGATTAATTCCATAGTTTCTCAATGTGTCAGATCTCTTGAGAAGATGGGATTAAAGCCTTTTATCATTCCGGCCATGGGAAGTCATGGGGGGGCTACGGCCGAAGGGCAGAGAAAAGTGCTTGAGAAGCTTGGAATTTCCGAAGCTGAAACCGGAGTTCCTGTGATTCCGGATATGGAAACTGAAATTATCGGAAAACTGCCTTGCGGTATGGATGTCCATATTTCAAAAAGAGCTCTACGCGCCGATCATGTTGTAGTGATAAACAGGATAAAGCCCCATACAAAATTCAGGGCGGAAATAGAAAGCGGGCTTTCCAAAATGCTAACGATTGGGCTCGGGAAAGCGGAAGGCGCCGCAGCTTTCCACACATCCGCGGTCAGTCACGGATTCGGGATTATCGAGGAAGCGGCAGCCATCGTCCTTAAGAATATAAGACTCCTGTCGGGGCTTGCCCTCCTTGAGGACGGATATGGAAATCTTTCGAAGATCGAGGCCGTTTCGCCTTCCGCTCTTGTTGCCAGGGAAAAAGAGCTCCTGATAGATGCCAGAAGAATGATGGGAAGCATCCCGTTTGACTATCTTGATCTTCTGATTGTAGATCTTTTCGGAAAAGATATAAGCGGTATAGGGATGGATTCAAATATTACAGGGCGCCACAGGGACATTGTCGGGGATTTTTATCAATCCCCTCATGCAAAACGGATTTTCGTGAGGGATTTATCTCCCGGCTCCGATGGAAACGGAAACGGCATAGGCCTTGCCGATATAACGACAACCCGTCTTGTAAACGGCCTCGATATGGAGAAGACATACGCTAATGCGATTGCCGCTATTTCACCCGAAAAAGCTGCTGTTCCGGTTCATTTCGATACGGACCGCAAATGTCTCGATGCCTGCGCCCGGACTCTTGGCCTCGGTTCTATGGAGAATGCAAGGATAGTAAGAATTAAAAGCACAAAAAGTCTTGAATATATCCAGGTTTCAAAAGCGCTCGAAGCCGGGATTGAATCAAACCCCGATATTAAAAGGGTTTCTCAGTGGGAACCGTTCAGGTTTGATGAAAATGATAACCTTCTTCCATTTCCGTCTCTGAATGAACTATGAATTATAACTATGTTTTTAATACGGCTTTCGGTTACGCCGCTCTTTTGTACACCGTAACCCCTTTTAATATTACAAGAATACTTCTTCCTGATCCCGATAAAAAAAAGATTCTTCAAGAAACAACAGTTTATCCCGCAGGTAAAAGGTCTTCACATCCTCAGGCTCTGCTTGTTGTAAAATCTATTCAGGATTATTTTCTCGGGAGGACTAAATCCTTTCCTCCGGTTTTTTTTGAATGGATGAATTTTGGAAATATCACCCGGCTGGAAAAAGAGGTTCTTTGCGCAACTGCATCTATCCCTTACGGGCAAACAGCCTCTTACAGGG
>CAZOEH010000168.1:5952-6164 GCA_964578785.1 uncultured Desulfonema sp.
AAGCATATCGTTTTGTGGGAAACACTCTCGCAAAAAATCCGTTTCCGGTTATTGTTCCCTGTCACAGGGTCATTAAAAGCAACGGCTCTTGCGGGGAATTCGGCGGCGGAAAGGCTCTTAAATTGAAAATGCTGGCTATTGAAAAAGTCATTCCATCCGCATCCGGGAGTTCTTCCCGTTAAATGATGCTCATTTCCTATAATCCCATGATT
>CAZOEH010000168.1:6174-6413 GCA_964578785.1 uncultured Desulfonema sp.
TTATATCAGGATGGCTCTTACTGTCGGGCAAGAGAGGATGAAAGAGGTAATAGAGAGGATACGCGCAACCGGCTTCTGATTATTTTTGAACCCATATGGCTGACTCGTAAAAAGTCTAAATATGTTCACTTAACCCCGATAAACGGGATAAGTAAGTTTACGAAATTATTCCCGGCAGGAAATAATTTCTAACTTACTAATGAGCTTTTTGGGGATTTTTAAATCACTTCGCTAAATCA
>CAZOEH010000169.1:0-6374 GCA_964578785.1 uncultured Desulfonema sp.
CTACAGTCACCGTTGGGGATGGTCCTCTTGGAATAGCGGTCACTCCTGACGGTACCCAGGTTTATGTGGCAAATGGTGGTTCCGATAACGTTTCTGTCATCGATACCTCCACCAATACTGTGGTTGAGGCTATTGCCGTTGGTGATGGCCCCATTGCGTTCGGGCAATTCATTAGCCGGAGAATTGGCGGCGGATCTTTGTATGCGACCTTTGCGGGATATGGCCTCTACGCATGGAATGGGACTGCATGGACCCAGATTAATACAACCGATCCGGCCAGCATGTTGGCCTCAGGTTCGACACTGTATACAAATTTTGCGGGATATGGCCTCTTTGCTTGGGACGGTAGTGCCTGGACTCAGCTCAATAGCACTGTTCCGACAAACATGCTTGCCTCAGGTTCGACGCTGTATGCAACCTTTGCGGGATATGGTCTTTATGCATGGAATGGGACTGCGTGGACTCAGATTAACAGCACTGTTCCGACAAGCATGGTGGTCTCCGGTTCGGTTTTATATGCGGACTACGGCGTATCCGGACTCTGGACATGGGACGGCAGTGCATGGACCCAGATTAACAGCACTGTTCCGACAAGCATGGTGGTCTCCGGTTCGGTTTTGTATGCGGACTACGGCGTATCTGGGCTCTGGACATGGGACGGCAGTGCATGGACTCAGATTAACAGCACTGTTCCTACAAGCATGGTGGTCTCAGGTTCGGTTTTATATGCGGACTACGGTGTATCCGGACTCTGGACATGGGGCGACAGTGCATGGACTCAGATTAACAGCACTGTTCCGACAAGTATGGTGGTCTCAGGTTCGGTTTTGTATGCGGACTACGGCGTATCTGGGCTCTGGACATGGAACGGCAGTGCATGGACTCAGATTAACAGCACTGTTCCTACAAGCATGGTGGTCTCAGGTTCGGTTTTGTATGCGGACTACGGTGTATATGGACTCTGGACATGGGACGGCAGTGCATGGACTCAGATTAACAGCACTATTCCGACAAGCATGGTGGTGGGCTTCTAATGTCTGAAGGGCGGCACTCATAAACGGGGAAGAGATGTTGGACGCGTAATCAGGGGAAGAAATTATCCGCATTGTATTCTATGACTTCCTTTTTCAGGATGTCATAGTAGTTCATTATCTGATTTATGTAGTTTACAGCTTCAATGCCCCGGCAGTACCCGTATTTTGTCCTGGAATAATATCTTTGCTCGCTCAGCAGGGGGAGCACCCTTGAAAGAGACGCCCAGTTGTTCGGATTCAGATTCTTTTTTACGGCAAGATCCCGCGCATCCATTATATGTCCTTCGCCGATATTATAGGCCGCAAGCGCAATGAGCAGCCTGTCCAGACCGGATGCCCTGTCATAGGAATTATAAAGATTCTTTAAATGCCTCACTCCCGCGTAGATGCTCTGTTCAGGATCATAAATATCCATGAATCCAAGGGAAAAAGCAGTCTGTTCCGTTATCTGCATCAGCCCGTGCGCCCCCGCGTGGCTTTGCGCCAGAGGGTCGAAATGGGATTCCTGATATGCCTGCGCTGCTATAAGTCTCCAGTCAAAACCGTATTGTGCCGACGCGTCTTTTATTGTCTGGCTGTACAGGGGAAACCTTATCTGCATCATGGCATAAAAATTATTTATATCAAAGTTGTCAAATGAATCTATGCCCGAATAGTACCGGTTATAAATTTCAGCGAATTTGCCGTTTGCTTTTATTGTTTTAAAAAAAGAATTTATGCGATCCGCAAGGGATAATGCGTTTTTATCAACCGCCCAGACCAGAGACTCGTATTCGCCTATTGCCCCTGTAACGGTAACTCTCCGATAGTATCTCCGGTTGAGATATGCCACATTGGAGTAGGCGACTGTTACTTCAATTTCATCCCTGGCAACATTTCTTATCAGTTCTTCCGTAGCGATATCTTCGTCAAGAGCTATTTTGAGATTTATTCCCCGCGCTTGAAGTTCTTTGAGCTGTTCTTCATAGGGCGTGTATTTTCTGACATGAACGGTACGGCCGGCGAGATCCTCTTTATTTTGTATAAACTGGTTTTTTTTGTTTACGATGATATGCTGCCGGACACGCATGTAGCCGTCTGAAAATGCCGCATTCTTTTTTCTTTCCGGCGATGCTGTCATGCTTGCCGCGATGAATGCTCCCCGGCTGTTTTTTAAAGCCGGAATAAGATCTTCCCATTTTTCAATAATCTGCACCCTTAGTTTTACGCCGAGATGATCTGCAAAAGCCTTTGCGAGTTCATACTCAAATCCCGCGGGCTGGTCTCTGTAAATATAGAAGCAATGGGCGTTATTCTGGGTAATGAGAGTGATTTCGCCCTTTTTTAGAATATATCTGAGGCTTGTGTCCTCCGCGCTCTTTTCAAATACGACAAAAAAGCAAAAAGAGATGAAGAGAAAGATTATGATTGCGTTAGAAAGACGCGGATTTTTACACATGAATCCGCTTATGGCTGTTTTTACGGACAACTAGAAAGCTCCCAGCTGGCAATCCCTGATTTTTACTTTAAGAGCTTCACAGGCGCAGCTTACGGCGAATCGCTGGATCTTAAGTTGCGAGGCAATTTCCCATGCTTTGGCGCATGACAGTTTCCCGCCCTCGAGAGATTTGTTTATTGCGGCTTTGAGTTCTGATGAAACAGTCTCCGCGGCTTTTACGATTCTTTTGTCCGGTTTATAACCAAACAACCCGAGCTGGCATTTAACAAGCCTGATCTTTAGCCTGTCCGCGGCTTCTCCGATATCTTTTGCCGGGACATTCAATTTCTCTGCAATCTCAAAAGCGGCGACGCAGGAGAGTTCGTTATCTGTAACACGGTTAAATATTTCCTTATCAAGCAGGCTGTTTTTTTCAGTCATGTTGTATATCCTTTCGCATATATTAGGGTTCATGTTGCAGGCAACATCTTCAATTTTAGATTGTAATGCATATTACTCTGAAAGACAAATCATATGACAAATCTGATGCAATGCCCGGTGAATTTAATTTTTGATCAGCATTGAACAGAAACCCCCTAAGTATACAAATTTGATATCGTTTAACCTAATTAAATCAATAATATCAAATAGATTTGTAAATAAAATTATAATCCGACAAATCCTGAAATAATGCTTGACTAAGCGTACGCAATAACGTACATTATAACAAAAAGCGAGGTGTGCCATGCCGACATTTTCAGCAACCGAGGCAAGAACAAAACTATATAATCTTATCGATCAAACATCGTCAACACACGAGCCAATACTTATAACGGGCAAACGTGGAAACGCCGTTTTAATTTCCGAGGATGACTGGCGTTCCATTCAGGAAACCATATATCTTTTAAACATTCCCGGTATGCGCGACACCATCCGCGAAGGCCTGGCAATGCCGATAGAGGAATGCGGAGAGGAACTCGATTGGTGAATTGGCGACTTGTTTATACCAGGCAAGCCCAGAAAGATGCTAAAAAATTAGCCGCATCCGGATTAAAAGAGAAAGCTGAAGCAATCATTCAAATCCTGAGCAAAAATCCCTACCAGACCCCACCTTCCTTTGAGAAACTTGTCGGTGATTTGACTGGGGCTTATTCAAGGCGCATAAATATTCAGCATCGGCTTGTTTATCAGGTTTTAAACGACGAAAAGGTTGTCAAAATTATCCGCATGTGGACGCATTATGAATAACGGGGTAAGAACGTTCACAACTCTAAACGCATATCATCTATATCCCGCATCTGCTGATATCAACCGCGCTACGCAAGAGTTCGGAATACCGAGGTATCGCGCAACTTAAGCCCCGGAATAACCCGCCTGACGCCATTTCCGGATGGAAACAAATTAACTTGAATAAGAAAGAACTATCTGATAGTTAAAGACAATCCAAGTAGTTAAAAAAATGCTTAAAAGTTTTATTCCGGTGATGCTTTATGCCGTTTTCAATAAAGAGGAAAAAAACCCGGCAGATATCTGTCGGAAGGGTAAAGGTCGGAGGAAGGGCGCCGATCGCGGTGCAGTCCATGACCAATACCTTTACCAGCGATATTAATGCTACAGTTGCGCAGATCAGGCGGCTTGAAGAAGCCGGTTGCGAAATAGTGAGGGTTGCGGTGCCGGATATGGAATCTGCCGGCGCGATCTCATCGATAAAAAACCAGATTTCAATCCCCTTGATAGCCGACATTCATTTCGATTACCGCCTTGCCATCGCTTCCGCAAAGGCAGGAGCTGACGGGCTGAGATTAAACCCCGGCAATATCGGGGGAAAAGTAAAGGTACAAAAGGTTGTCGATTGTGCGAAAGAATATAAGGTGCCGGTCAGAATAGGCGTAAACGCCGGATCTCTTGAAAAGGATTTACTTAAAAAATACGGCGGCGCAACGCCTGAGGCTATGGTTGAAAGCGCGGTGCGCAATATCGACATGCTGAGATCGCTCGATTTTCATGAAATAAAGATTTCAATCAAGGCATCGGATGTATTCCGTACTGTCGAAGCATACAGGCTTCTTTCCCGAAAGACAGATCTTCCTCTTCATGTGGGAGTGACGGAAGCGGGCGCGCTTTTCCCGGGCATTGTAAAATCCGCGCTTGGAATCGGAATGCTTCTTGCCGAAGGCATCGGGGATACGATAAGGGTTTCCCTGACAAGAGATCCTGTTGAAGAGGTGCGGACGGGATATGAAATACTGAAAGCTCTTGAAATAAGAAAACGCGGGCCGGAGATTATATCCTGTCCGACCTGCGGCCGATGCAACATCAACCTTTTTGAAATCGTCGAGCTTGTGGAAAAGGCGCTCTTGTCAAATCCGGCGCATATCAAGCTGGCCATCATGGGCTGTGTCGTCAACGGGCCCGGTGAGGCAAAAGAGGCCGATATCGGAGTTGCGGGAGGAGATGGAACAGGCATTCTTTTTAAGAAGGGGAAGGTCATAAAGAAGTTTCCCCAGGAAATGCTTGTGGAAGTTCTTCTTGATGAGGTAGCTAAAATGACGGAGAATATTTCCGTAGAAAATGAATGATGATGGTATCGTAAAAAGTCGAAAGATGCTCACTATCATCAATAATATTTCAACAAACAGATTATAAACAGAGAAAGGGTAACATGGGCAAGGAAGAAAAAAAGGCAATATCCCCTACCAGGGATGAAGATTACTCGGAGTGGTATCAGCAGGTCGTTAAAGCATCCGATATGGCGGAAAGATCGCCTGTAAGAGGATGCATGATTATAAAACCGTGGGGATATTCCCTGTGGGAAAATATAGTTCGCGAACTGGATGACATGTTCAAGGATGTGGGCGTTAAAAACGCCTATTTTCCTCTCTTCATTCCTCTCAGTTTTCTTGAAAAAGAGGCCAGTCACGTTGAGGGGTTTGCAAAAGAATGCGCCGTAGTGACCCACCACAGGCTGGAAAAAAACGCGGACGGCGGTCTTGTGCCTGCGGGGCCGCTAACGGAACCTCTGGTTGTGCGGCCGACTTCCGAGACCATCATCGGAGACGCCTTCTCAAAATGGGTTAGCAGCTACAGGGATCTTCCGCTTCTCATCAACCAGTGGGTAAATGTGGTAAGATGGGAGATGAGGACCAGAATTTTCCTTCGGACAAGTGAGTTTCTATGGCAGGAAGGCCATTCCGCCCATGCTACGGAAAAAGAGGCTATGGAAAGAACGCGGATGATGCTGGATATTTATGCAAGACTTGCCGAAGAATATCTGGCCCTGCCGGTTACAAAGGGGAGAAAGACGGCTGCCGAGAGATTTCCGGGGGCGGTTGAGACTTTCTGTATTGAAGCGATGATGCAGGACAGAAAGGCTCTCCAGGCCGGAACTTCTCATTTTCTGGGACAAAATTTTGCGAAAGCATCGGAAATAAAGTTCCAGTCTTTTGAAGAGAAGGAAGAGTACGCATGGACAGTATCCTGGGGGGCTTCGACCCGGATGATCGGCGGAATCATAATGATGCACGGAGATGATGATGGAGTAATCCTGCCCCCGAGAGTTGCATCCTCTCATGTTGTTATTATTCCGATATACAGATCACCGGATGATAAGCCGAAGGTTATGGAATATATACAAAAAGTTGTCATGGAACTGAAGAACACTTTCTACTGCAACCGGAAAATAAGGGTGGAAATTGACGACAGGGATACCGGTGGAGCCAGGGGATGGGAGTGGATCAAGAAAGGAGTTCCTTTAAGGGTTGAGATCGGGCCGCGGGATATGGCCGATGATTCCGTATATGTTGCAAGAAGAGATAAACCGCACAGGGAAAAAATCTCGATGAAACGGGATGTGTTTGTAAAAGAAATTACAAACATTCTGGATGAAATTCAGAATAATCTCTATGAGAAGGCCGTTTCCTTCA
>CAZOEH010000170.1:0-3634 GCA_964578785.1 uncultured Desulfonema sp.
AAAAGAACGGAGACTGCCTGTCCAATGCTGTATCTCAAATTGACGGGGTCAATCCTTTCCTTTGAGAAAAAACCGGGAAAAAGAATCTCCCGCGCTTTGCTGATTATTTCAATTACCGAATCCTTTGAAGGAATAGGGTCATAATCGATATGTGTGTAGCATTCCTTCTCGTCGCAGCCTCTTATTATTTTTTCAGCGATATCTGGAAGCAGGTCCCTGATTCTTGCAAATGCTTCTGCGTCTGTCCTGCATGATGCTTTGAATTTTAAATGGTTTTCGTCCATATATTTCTCCGGATAAGTCAGGCTCGTCTCGAATTAAAAAAAGTGAGCGTTCTGATATACATATCTATATCAAAAAACAATTCTTGTCAAAACGGTATATTAAAGCCCGGTGATTTCTTCATCTTCCGGATCTCAACTGCAAAAGCGCCCTTCCAGTTCGCTGAAATCCTCTTCATTAAATATTTCCGCAAACCGCTTTCCTCCGGCGCTCTTTTTCTTGTAAAGACTGATACAGGCTTTTACAATCTCAATAACTTCATCATCATTTAACAGGCACCCGAGTTCACGCGCAAGTTTCGGATGTCTTCCCAGTTTTCCTCCGAGCAATATTCTGAAACCGCTCCTTGCGGAAGCTATTGTTCCTGTCGGACAGGCCTTTATGCACTTTCCGCATTTTAAACAAAGATCAAAATTTATTACCGGAACCTCTTTCTCTTTATCAATTGAAACAGCGCCTTCAGCGCATGAACCGGCACAAGCTTCGCAAAGAGTGCATTTTTCTTCCGTTATCACAGGCAGAACGGCTCCGATTATTCCGATATCCTTTATCTGGGGCTGGGAACATGCATTAGGACAATCAGACAACGTTATCCTGAATTCATGATGAAACTTAATATCGCTCTTGACGTTTTTTTTCAAAAACCCGAGCAGGTCTTCTTTTTTCAGAAGCTTTTCGATTCTTTTTAATAAATCGTCGCCGGGACAGGCGCGGTTCGGACACCCGCCCGGACCGAAACAGGCATCAAGCTGATATCCCTTTATTTCAGAAGCCATTCCGGAAAGGTACCTCTTTTGAGTCGTTTTTACTTCCGTTATCGTCACAACGCTTTTTCCGGTCTCAGACGCCTCTTTTTCAACACGCTCCCTGACCCTCTTTCTAACGAAAAAGGGAACTTTTTTTACGGCATCCTCGGCTTCCTCAGTCCATTTCATATATCCTCACAAAGACCGGATGATCTTAAAATACTCACGAGCGTAAGTTCATACTAGCTCCGAAAAACTTACCATTCTTCTCCTGACGTCAATTTATATGACATTACAATGACGCAATCAAGCTATATGGAATTTTCTCTTTCAATCTGGACATTTGCCGTATGCATATTGGTTGATATTTTTCTTTAAATCCTTTATGGATGATCGGAAAACAATTTTAAATGTGTCTGACGTGAATTTCAATGATTGATAATGTTTACGCCACGTGCTGATACGCCGTTCCGGCAGCAGAGTGGTTATCTGAAGAGGAAGCATGAATAAGGCATACGTTCACGGCTACGATCAACGGGAAAACATACGGTTACAGGACCAGGCATCCACTCTGACCGAGTTGCTTCACTCCGACACCTTTTATCCGGCTGGAAGCCGGGTTCTGGAAGCCGGTTGCGGCGTCGGAGCTCAAACCGTCACTCTTGCCAAAAACAGCCCGAACGCACTGATTACTTCAATCGATATATCAGAAGCCTCTGTCTCTGAAGCCAGGAGAAAAGCGGCTGCGGAAGGCGTAACCAATGTCCAATTTCAACAGGCCGATATCTTCAATCTGCCTTATGGCCCTGACACCTTCGATCATATTTTCATCTGTTTCGTACTGGAGCATCTCTCACGGCCTGCGGATGCGCTGCGTACACTCAAAAACCATTTGAGGCAGGACGGCACAATTACGGTTATAGAAGGAGACCATGGATCGGCCTATTTTCATCCTGACAGTGAAGCGGCACACAAGTCGATTCAGTGTCAGGTTGAACTGCAGCGGCGGGCAGGCGGCAACGCCATGATAGGGAGAGAACTTTATCCTCTTTTGAGCCAGGCGGGCTATAGCTCAATACATGTATCCCCCCGTATGGTTTATGTTGATTCAGGAAAACCTGAACTGGTCGAAGGGTTTACGAAAAAGACATTCACGGCCATGATAGAGGGTATCCGTGAACCGGCAATAAGGTCGGGAATAATTGAACAGAACCTTTTTGATCTGGGAATCAGAGATTTATATCGCACTGCCGGGCCGGATGGAGTATTCTGTTATACCTTCTTTAAAGCAACCGGAAAGAAATGATCAGCGAAGCGGCCTGATTCCAAGATATGAAACATATCGATATTAAAAATACGGATAGCCTGCCCCCGGGAATTCTGAAAGAAGGCAAATCTTTTTCTTTCAGATGCCACAGCGGACTTGCCTGCTTCAATAAGTGCTGCCGCAATATAAATCTATTCCTCTACCCCTATGATGTGCTCAGGCTCCGAAAGAGGCTGGGAATTTCCTCGGACGAATTTCTGGATACATATGTTGATATTATATTGCGTCCTTCCGGATTTTTTCCGGAAGTGCTGCTCCGGATGTCCGATAATCCTGACAAAACTTGCCCTTTTTTAGGTGAAGCAGGATGTTCGGTGTATTCCGACCGGCCGGATACTTGCCGGACTTTTCCGGTCGAGCAGGGTATCTATCATGATGCCGGGAATAATAAAAACACCCTTATCCATTTTTTCCGTCCGCCCGTTTTCTGTCTCGGGCAGCATGAAGATATAATTTGGACTGCGGAATCATGGACAAAGGATCAGGATGCTGCTCAACATAATAAGATGACCGCCCTCTGGGCCGACCTTGCAGCTCTTTTTCAAAAAAATCCATGGGAAGAAGAAGGGCCCGGCGGCCAAAAGGCAAAAATGTCTTTTATGGCTACATACAACATAGACAGATTCAGGGATTTCATCTTTAAAAGCAGCTTTTTGAAACGATACATCATAAAACACGAGCTGTTGACAAAGATAAAAAATAATGATCCGGAGCTGCTTAAGTTCGGCTTTATCTGGGTTAAATATTTCCTGTGGGGAATAAGTTCAAAAAACATCCGGCAGAGATGACGGATTCGTTAAAGTCATCAAAAGATCATTCTTGAAACCGGCCTTCTCTCAGGAACGTACTCGCGGGTGACTTTATCTTCGTTCCATTCTTTTGAAACATAAAGATTGCAGTAACAGCTCCCGTATTCCTTTACATCCGGAATCCTGTAAACGCAGGGGCAGATTATATCTTCGTCGTTTTTTCTGTTGCCTGATGCCAGCCTGCAGGGACATGCCATATACCCGTAACGCTCCTTGTTGATAAGAAGGGCTTCAAGAAGCTCAAAAACTCTTTCCCGGTCGTTATTGAAATAATACCCCTGCGACTCCTGAGCTTTTCTCAGCATTTCATAAAGAGCATCGGTATTCATCACAATCCCAGAGCCTCCTTTATCTCTTTTTCTTTATAACCCACGATCACTTTATCGCCTATTATAACGGTAGGAAAAGAGCAGCTAGGATTGAATTTCTTTACTTCTTCAAGAATAGCAGCCCTTTCCTCTCCCTGCAAA
>CAZOEH010000170.1:3644-6366 GCA_964578785.1 uncultured Desulfonema sp.
TCCACATTAACAAAGTCATATTTTATTGTGCATTCGCCGAGCAGTTTCTTCGTTGCTTTGCAGTGACTGCATGTACTGAGTGAAAATACCTTAACCGGAGCCATATCATCATCCTTTCATAAAATTAATTCGGCGGCCTCTTAAAAAGACTTATACGCCTGAAACATCTAATTATTATATTCCTTTTATCTATTCAACAATAATTTTAAGCCTCTATTCCCAATTCCCGGTCCGTAACGTCATCCGCCATTTATTTTTCATTATTCGTTTTACCGGTCTCCCGCATTCATGCATTAACCGGCCTCTTCCGCCATGACATCACAAAGCAATGCAAGCATCTGAGGAAAAGAAGCGGGATGAAACGCATCCCCCGATATAATCGCATCGATGGTTTCTTCCGCAATCCGGGCAAAATCAGTCCTGCCCGTTATCCTGAACAGACGCAAAAGATTCCGGATTGCAACAGATCCCGGGGACGGTATTACGCCATCCGAGTCCTCCTTTACCCTCATTATAAGGTTTTTATCATGCCCGGGGCCTGTCATGTAAAAGCCGCCGTACTCCGGATCGTAAAACAATTTTAAATACTCTTCCGAAAGCAAAACCGCTGTTTCAAGCCATTTTAAATTGGAATCGGAATCATAAAGGTCGATAAGCCCTGAAATAAAAAATGAGTAATCGCTTCCCAGTCCCGGAATATTTTTTTCCCCGTCCCGCCATCTCCTGTAAAGCTTTCCGGTTTTTTTCTCGTACATATCAGACAATATGAACTCTGCCGCATTTTTAGCCGCTTCAAGGTATTTCTTATCATCAAGAACCCGATTCGCCTTACAAAGGGACGATATCATAAGACCGTTCCAGGAAGTAAGTATCTTATCATCAAGATGTGGTCTTTTTCTTTTCATTCGCGCGTAATACAGTTTCTCTTTCGCTTCATTTATAATTCGTGCGGTTTTTTCCTTTGAAAGATTGAATTTTATTGCCGTCTCTTCAACACTCTTTCCGGCATAAAGAATATTTTTCCCTTCAAAATATCCGTGGGGATCCTGTTCGGCGTTTCCTCCCGGTAACACGCCATAATGGAAAGATAATAAATCCGACGCATCTTCTCCCAGAATATTATCCAGCTCTTCCCTGCTCCAGACATAAAAAGCTCCTTCGATCTTTTCCTCCGCTTCTTCAGGACTTACATGAGCAGGCATATCCGGAATGCTATCGGCGTCTTCAGCCGAATAGAATCCTCCCTTCGGGCTTCTCATGTCACGGAGAAGATAACCGGCAGTCTCTCCGGCAATTTTTGCGAAATAATCATCTGATGTCATTTGATAAGCTGCAACATATGCCGTGATGAGCTGGGCGTTGTCATACAACATTTTTTCAAAATGCGGTATATGCCACCTTTCATCGGTCGAATATCTGTGGAATCCTCCGCCGATTTGATCATAAATGCCCCCTTTGGCCATAGATTTCAGCGTAAGATCCGCCATTTGAAGAGCCTTTTTTGAAGAATCCGCATTTCCGGCTTTTTCCCCGAAAAGGGAATAAGCAAGGAGAAAATTTAATATGGACGGGGAGGGAAATTTGGGGGCTTTCCCGAATCCGCCTGACCTGCCGTCAAAAACCGAAGCATAATATTCGAAAGCTTTGTCGATGTGAGCCTTTCTCTCTTGCTTTGAAACAGTACTTTTCCGTCCATGAGAAAGATTCTTTCGCAGTATACCGGTAATCGCATCGGCAGAATCGGTTATCTTCCCGTAAGTTACGGGATCCTTCCAGGCAATTGCAATTTTATTTAATAAATCCGGCCAGGAATTGATGCCGAATCTTGCTTTGGCAGGAAAATAGGTGCCGCCGAAAAAGGGTTTAAGCTGCGGTGTTAAAAACACATTCAAGGGCCATCCGGCTGAACCTGTCAATGCCGTCACAGCGCTTATATACAGGCGGTCAATATCAGGCCTCTCCTCTCTGTCAACTTTTATGCATATGAAGTTTTCATTCATTATCCCGGCTATTTCAGGGTCGGTGAAGGATTCCTTTTCCATTACGTGGCACCAGTGGCAGGTAGAATATCCTATTGATAACAGGATCGGTTTATTCTCCTTTTCAGCCCTTGCGAATGCCTCTTCGCCCCACGGATACCAGTCAACCGGATTATATGCGTGCTGCAGAAGATATGGACTTTTCTCGTTTATCAGATGGTTGGAGACCTTCTTTTTGCCATCATCTGCTCTTTTTTCTTCCTTTTTCATAGCAATCACCTCCGGAGATTCTTCATTTTCAAAGCTGCGGACTTGACATTAATAATGCTGTCCTTACTTTAATTGATAATAATTCCTGTTTGGGAATTGTCCAATTTTTCCCGGTAAAAACATATAAAAAGTGTCCGTGTGGAAACATATTCCGGACACAGCTGAACTTCCGATACGGAACTCGGCAACATAATAATCTTTCCACGAAGGGAGGAACCAAATGGAGAAGGAAGAATCCGGTTCAAAGAAACCGGTTGTAAATCCTAAAGATCTTACAATTTGTGAAGCCACAGCGCGGATGCTTGAAAAGGCAAGAAAAGACGGCGTTGAAACGGCTTTTGACAGGGCTTCAAACATGAAAGCATGCCCCATCGGAGCAGACTCCGCGTGCTGCAAGCATTGCGCAATGGGACCATGCAGGCTTAATTCAAAGGACCCGTATGGAAAAGTCGGCGTATGCGGGGCAACCATAG
>CAZOEH010000171.1:0-6363 GCA_964578785.1 uncultured Desulfonema sp.
GGGAGTGACGGGATTGTCACTTAAGCATTTCAATGAAAGCTTCTATTCTTGTCTGTTGCTGGCCTATCGACCTCAGTGTGCAGTCTCCTTCAAGAACAAGCAAAGGTATCCCGGCTTTCTGGAATTCTTCACGGATTGCAGGCATACGGGAAAGATACGGATCGCAGAATTTGACTACATGGGCAATCGCGCCTCTGGCGCCCGACTCTTTTGCTTTTGAAGTCATAATTTTTCCGATTTTGCCGGGGATCGCGCTGTCAATTGTTCTGGCGCAGGGTGGACGCGTAAGAAGACCTTCCGCAACGGTCTCCACAAGGCTTTTTTCACCGTCTGTTTTAAAAGGATGAAAAAATCGCGAACCGGTGCAAAGATCATCCCCGGTGATTTTCGCGCCGCACGATTCAAACAGCATGAATGTCTCAGGGTCCGGAAGAACATGCCCGAAAAGAAAGACGGGAATTCCTTCATTCTCCGTTTTATCCCGTCTGTTTTCGGAAAGAAGCTTTCTCGCCTCTTCGATAAATGTATCGGGAGGGCCGGTTACGGACCTGTTCAACAATTCCTGCAGGAGAGCGCGCCGCACATTCGTTTTTCCGGCATAAATTTTCTCTGTCAGTTCATTCATGAAATCGGCAATCTGGTTATAAAGGAGAATCCCGTATTCTATTTCGGCCATGCTTATATCCCGTTCGCTCCATTCGGAAAGTGCGGCGGCAAGCTTTGAAATTTCACCCGTAAAAAAAGATACGGAAAGCTCATCCGCCGTTGTGGGAAGATCCAGAAGAATGCTCTTTTCCCCGGGTCTGATATGATGCCAGGCGTCCGCGAGCCGCCGCATGGCATCGCAACTGTTCATAAATACCATTCCTGCAAGGTCGGGTATGTCATTGTTCAAAGCGCGGTCTAAAATCCTTTTTATATGCGGGCAGAGATTGTCATGCAGAATATGGCCCGCACGGTCGGGAGAATCACCCATCGGGAAAATGCGGTAAGGCGTGTATCCCGCCGCGTATATTACCGGGAGCGGAGTGTATGCGCAGGCAAAGCCTATATATCCTTTCTTTTTGGACATCAGTTTGTCTCCTCATTGTATTCCGGAAAATCGTTTCTCTTAATCTTTAAAATTCAGCATTGATGGTCTCGTAAAAAGTTCGGGTTTCCCTTTTCCCGTCATTTCCGTCCCCGTTTTCACGAGGATAAACTCCAGCGGGATTCCAGTTTTTTCAAATACTTCTGGACTCCCGTTTTCACGGGAGTGACAAGCTTTTCGACTTTTTACGAAGCCGTCAAAGTTCAGTATTGCAGTAATGTAAAATCAGTTCAAGAGGAAAAAATCGTTTTCCAATAATATCTTTGATATTTCATTTTGATTCTTATAGATATTAAACGATATTTCCGAATGCCCCTTGAGATATAGTATCTGATGTTATGCGGAGAGCTGAAAATGAGAAGTAAGATTATAACCTTCATATACACGGTATTCATCCTTTTCTTTGCGTCGGTTGTCATATATTCATTAAGTCTTCATCAGAGGCATTACATTTTTGACAGCATAATATCGGCCTTTTTCATGACAATCTTCTACCTGTATTATGATAATCTGAAATTTAATGCCGCTTCCTTCATTTTTATCGGGGTCGGGATCAGTATGCACGAGCTTGGGAGGTTCGGATTCTATGGAATGCAGTTCTTTGGGATCAACTGGGATATCTATACCCATGCCGCGGTCTCTTTTGCTATGGCGGTCGTCCTTTACAATGTATTGCCCGGCAAAATAAGTCTCGGCAGAAAGTGGATTTGCCTGATTATTTTCCTGCTGACGATAGGGATCGCCCTGGTGGGGGAATTTATCGAGTTTTCCGGAACCATATTTCTCAAAGACGGGCAGGGACTGCTGGGACTTGAAAGCGAGGCCGGTCCTTTCAGTAACGTGAGCATCGATTACTGGGATACCATGAGCGATCTGGCCATGAATGCCGCGGGCGGAATTCTCGGGATACTCTATTCGTTACTTTTAAAGAGAAAGGTTGTTATTTCTCCGGTAATTATGATATTATAATCCAAAATGTCAGGGGTCGGGGTCAAAGGACGTAAGGTTGAAATGATGTGAAGCCGCAGGGTGCAACAGGGATTTTTTCCTAAAATCCAGATGACGTGGAGGTCGGCCATTGCATATCCGTTTCGGGGAAACGTTCGCAACCGGTTGGTCCGCCCTTGAAAAGAGGCTGCTGCCCTCATATGTATGGACCAGTGATCCCCTGACCTTCTGGCGGGAACGCATTCTCTTTCTTATATGTTTCATCGCCTCAGTATTCGGTCCTATCGCTCTGATCCCTTCGCTCCTGCTCTCCTATAAAGAAGGACTCTGGGGTGTCATCCTGATCGATTCTCTGGCCTATGTGGCCGCCGTAACCATTATCATCGCACGTAATTCGTTGTTTTTAGCGCGGGCGCTGGGATTCTGTTCCATTCTCTATGCTCTCGGGATCAGCATACTCTTTATTCTGGGGCCGGTCGGGGCCGGATATATCTGGCTGTTCGGCGCGTCGGTTCTGATCAGCACTTTCTTCGGTCTCGGCGCCGCGGTCTGGACACTGGTCGTCAATGCTATTGCCCTGTTGTCGGTGGGGGTTTTTATCGCCTACGGCAATCCTGAGTGGGCATTACACGTGGAAAATGCTCTGGAGAAATGGCTGGTCATGGCTGCCAATTTTCTCCTCTTAAACGCCTTCGTAACCATTACGACGGCTTTCCTGCTGAACGGCCTGAAAGGAGCCCTCCTTACAGAGCAGAAGATCAGCAGGAACCTGCGGGAGAGCGAGGAAATGTTCAGGAGCTACCTGGAGAATGCCCCGGACGGCGTCTACATGAGCGATCTGCAAGGCAACCTTCTCTACGGCAACCGCAAATGCGAAGAGATCATAGGTTACAGGAGAGAAGAACTTGTCGGTAAAAACTACCTGGAGCTGAACATCCTGCCTGAAAAGAGCCTGGGAAAAGCCGCGCAGTTGCTCCATGCCAATATCGAAGGCAAGCCCACCGGCCCGGATGAGATTGAACTGATCAGTAAAGACGGGCGCATAATACCCGTTGAGATAAATACCAATGTAGTGCAACGCGGGGATCAGAAAATCGTCCTCGCTTCCGTTCGTGATATATCCGGGCGCAAAAAGGCCGAGAGTGAGATCCAGGCCATGGCGAGATTCCCGTCCGAGAACCCCAATCCGGTTTTGCGCATCGCCCGGGACGGCACACTGCAATATGCCAATGAAGCCGGCCTGAATCTGCTGCCTGATTGGCATCTGCAAGAAGGTCGTGACGCTCCATCGGTTCTGCGGGCTGTCGTCTCCGAAGCCCTGAAAAGCGGGTTGACGCAAACGGTCGACCTCGAACACGGCAAACGGACTTACTCGTTCTCTGTTGCGCCTATCGCCGTTGCCGGTTATGCCAATCTTTACTGCAGAGATGTTACCGAGCGCAAACGGGCGGAAGAGGAGATTCGCCGGCTGAACAGGACGCTGGAGCAACGGGTCGTCGAACGCACCATGGAACTGGAAGCCGTCAATAAGGAACTGGTGGCCTTCTCTTACTCCGTTTCTCATGACCTGCGTGCGCCCTTAAGAAGCATTGACGGGTTCAGCAGGATCCTGTTTGATAAGTATCAGGATAAGCCCCTGGATGATAAAGGAAAGACCTATCTGGAGCGGGTGTTTAAGGCGACACATCATATGGGCAGGCTGATCGACGACATGCTGAAACTTTCAAGGATAACCCAGGCCGATTTCAAACGTGAACCCGTTGACCTGAGTAAAATGGTCAGAGACATTGCGGAGACGTTCCGGAAGGAAAACTCTGAAAGGGTCGTGGATGTAGACGTCCGGGAAGAGATCATGGTTCAGGGCGATCCCTCTCTGATGCGGATCGCCATGGAAAACCTGATGGAAAATGCATGGAAGTTCACGGGCGGGGCAGCGCATCCCGTAATCGAGTTCGGGACGACAGTCAGAGACGGGGAGACCGTCTGTTTTATCCGGGACAACGGCGCGGGGTTTGAAATGGCTTATGCGAATAAACTGTTCGGCGCTTTTCAGCGCCTCCATACAACCGATGAGTTCCCGGGAACGGGGATAGGTCTGGCGACTGTTCAACGGATCATCAATCGTCATGGAGGGCGGGTCTGGGCGGAAGGGGAAAAAGGAAAAGGAGCGATATTCTACTTTACGTTACCTTAAATTAAAATACGCGAAGCGCATCTCGTGAAGCGTGAAGCGAAAGAAAACGTGAAGCGTATCTCGTATTACGTGAAGCGTGAAGCGCGAGATACGCTTC
Source organism: uncultured Desulfonema sp. (assembly GCA_964578785.1). Classification (GTDB taxonomy): domain Bacteria; phylum Desulfobacterota; class Desulfobacteria; order Desulfobacterales; family RPRI01; genus RPRI01. The sequence goes on from CAZOEH010000171.1 coordinate 4,330, forward strand.
ACGAGATTCGAGAAGGAGGTATTGAAAATGAAAGAGAAAATTATTCTGCTTGTGGAGGATAACCCCGATGATGTAGAATTGACGAAACTGGCGTTTGAAAAGAACAGTATCGCCAACAGGGTGATCGTTGCCAAAGACGGCGTGGAGGCTCTGGATTACCTGTTTGGAACAGGTATGTATGCAGGCCGGAGCGTGAAGGATCTGCCGGTTGTGGTTCTGCTTGATCTGAAACTGCCCAGAATAGACGGCCTGGAGGTCTTGAAACGCGTTCGTCAGAACGAGACTACCAGACTTATTCCGGTAGTAATTCTCACTTCATCGTCGGAGGAAAAGGACGTGGTCGAAGGATACAGCCTGGGCGCCAGCAGTTATGTCCGCAAGCCGGTTGATTTTGAGCAGTTTACAGCCGCGATGCAATGTCTCGGGCTTTACTGGCTGGTCTGGAATGAGACGCCTCCGGTGTGAACGTTCTGTACGCCCGTTAGTGTACTCCCTATAATAAGACCAGAGCAAAAAGAAGACACATCCATTAAAGAGGCGCCTATTGGACAATAAAACAACAAAAACCGCCTTTGTTCTTACCGGCGGCGGCAGTCTCGGGGCGGTGCAGGTCGGAATGCTCAGAGCCCTCACGATTTCAGGTATACGTCCTGATATTATTGTCGGTGCTTCGGTGGGAGCAATAAACGGAGCGTATTTTGCCGCCCACCCTGATGTTAAAGGACTTCAGGATCTTACGGTGATCTGGGGGGAAATGAAGAGTAAAGAGATTTTCCCATTCTCTCTGTTGAGAGGACTTCTCCGGTTAATCCTGCGCCGTGACCACCTGCTTGAACCTGCCGGACTGCAGCGACTTATCGAGAACAATCTTCCCAACTATCTGTTGGAAGAGACAATCATCCCCTGTCATATCGTCGCGACCGATATTATCAGTGGCCGGGAAGTGGTCTTTTCGAAAGGGCCCGTCGTGACTGCCCTCCTCGCAAGTACCGCCATCCCGGTCATATTTCCCCCAGTATCCCATGAAAACAGTTTTCTTGTGGACGGAGGAATTGCCAACAATACACCAATCTCTACGGCCATTGATTTAGGAGCGACCAAAGTTATTGTGCTCCCCACCGGTTTTTCCTGCGCACTCAATACGCCGCCTAAGGGTGCCGTAGCCATTGCCCTCCAGGCAATGAGTCTTATCACCGCCCGCCAATTAGTCAGAGATCTGGAGCGGTTTGCCCCTCTTGCCAGGTTGACTGCCATACCGCCCCTTTGCCCGATGGCAGTATCTCCTTATGACCTTTCTCATTCCGCCGAGCTGATTGAGAAAGCCACAAACTCAACCCTGGCATGGATTGATGGCGACGGACTTGAACAGGTCAGTGTGCCAAAAACATTGAGTCCGCATCGTCACAGGATGTGATTTCCGGACCGGGCATCAATAGCGGATACGGCAAAATCAATAAGTAAAAAAGGAGAGAAAAATAAAAACATGGACCCTTTATTCAAAAAAAGTTTACAGGCGGTCAACCACGAATTTGAAACCTTCTTCGCGCACCGCTTTGCGGAAGTGACCAAATGGATCCAAGTCCGCTATTGAATCATGGCAGATAAAAAATAAGTACGCTGATTTGTATTTTCATCTAAGATAAGATCTTTGAGGGGTATCTGATAGCTCTACGCGAATTTATTCACTCAACAAATCAGATACCGTCTATTTTATTTTCAGTCTAAACAGTTTAACTGGTCTGGTCATATTTCGAGCAGGGATAAGCAGATGGTGCAGCATAGAGGATCAACCATAGGAGGAGGTAATCATGGGCATACCATTTAAGTACAAACGGCTTTCCAAAGACGATGCCGCGTTGCTGTTAGTGGACCACCAAGCGGGCCTGATCTCATTGGTTCAGGACTTTTCACCAAGTGAGTTCAAGAACAATGTGCTGGCTGTTGCCGCCTGCGGCAAGTATTTCAAGTTGCCGACCATTCTCACTACCAGCTTCGAGAACGGCCCGAACGGGCCGCTCGTACCGGAATTGAAAG